>CALDMA010000028.1 GCA_937915075.1 uncultured Oscillospiraceae bacterium | reverse complement strand
TGCTGATACGCGGCATACGAGCGGTTGCCGCGCCAGCGGCGAGCGAGCTGCCATCCGGCATTTTTTGCGCTGCGCAGCAGCGCGGAAATAAGCAGTGCTGCGGACGGTAAAAACAAAGGGGGTATTCTCTTTCCGAAAGAGAATACCCCCTTTTGAAACCCCAAGAGAACGCAAGGGGCACCGCCCCTTGACCCTCGAGCTGCCGATATCGTATCGCCTGTCGGCAACGGTATGTTCATGTTCTTCGAAACGATTTGACCTGCTTCTCTTTCCGCTCAGCCGCTCCTGCGGTGGGATGGGGCAAAAGGTCGTCACGCAAACAAATCCGCATCGGTCAGGCACACAGGGGGCGCTGAATATGGTCGAGTCAAAAATCTACATCGGGCTGAACGATCTGTCGACGAACACACAGCTCTTTGAAAACGAAAAGTATATCAGGGTGCTTCGCAATGTATGCTATTCCTACAAGGTGCCCTTTTCCTTTCAGGTGCAGGAGGGCGGGTATATTTACGAAAGCGGAGAATACGCCCGGGAGACCAGTTTGGTCCTCACCCTGATCGACGTTGACCGGGCCGTTGTGGAGGATATCGCCAAGGACCTGTGCGCCTTCTTCCACCAGGAGTCCGTTCTGGTCACCGAAAACCGGCTGCAGGCGCATTTTGTCCGCGAAGCATTGGATCGCGGCGGGGAAACCTTGTGAGGTAATCAGGCAAGTCAGGATCATTGGAGGGACATGAATGAAGCAGGGGATCTTCAAAAAGTGGCTTTGGGCCGGAGCAATGGGAATCTTAACCGTTCTGCTCTGCCTGATCGTTTCCGATGACTTATTGGGACTAAATTCCCCTCCCGCACGGAGTCAGATCGGGCATTATGTTTTCTGGGTAAGCCTGATCGGTTTGCCATTGTTATTTTACAAGCTCGTTTCTTGGCGGTATACATTGCTGAATATCCCCCTTTATTTTTTGCTCTACTTTCCCATCTATGAGCTGTGCGGTCTTAAACATACCCATTTATTTCTCGAAACAGGCGGGTTTATCAGTTTTCCGGTATGGTTCGGAGCACTATTGGTCACCGCCTGTTTTTGGGGGATACAAAGCCTTGTATATCTGATCTGCAATATCGCTTTTCATTTGTTGAAAAAGCTGCGATAGCTTCCCGTTCACCGCAGTCCCCGCCGCGCCGTGCGCGGCAAATTTTCCCGCGCCGCAGGCGCAAAAGGAGGTCCCTTATGTCCTTTACCGAACACAACGTCAACGGCGTGATCTTCGACACCGCCGGCACGCTCTCCGTCGGCGGCGTGCGCCACGCCTTCACCACCCGTCACGGCGGCGTGAGTCCCGCACCGTTCGACTCGCTCAACCTTGCGAGCAACCGCGGCGACCGCGAGGAAAACATTTTGGAGAACTACCGCCGCCTCGGCGCCGCCGTCGGCTTCGATGCCTCGCGCGCCGTTGGCTGCCGTCAGATCCACTCCGACCTCGTGCGCGTCGCGCGGGAGGAGGACGCCGGTAAGATTCGCTGGGACGAGCGCCCCTACGACGCCGACGCGCTCATCACGAACGTGCCGAACCTGCCGCTCTTTGCCTACGGCACGGACTGCTGCATGATCACGGTCTACGACCCGACCTCGCGCTCCATTGCCGCCATCCACGCCGGCTGGCGCGGCACGGCGAGCGGCATCGTGCTCAAGGCGCTCGTCACAATGATGAGTCTTTACGGCGCGGACCCCTACACGATGCGCGCGGCCATCGGCCCCGCCATCGGCAAATGCTGCTTTGAGACTGACCGCGATGTGGCCGATGCCTTCCACGAGCTCATGGACCCCGCCGTGGACGAGCGCATCGAGCGCTGCGGCGACAAGTATCACATCGACCTCAAATCCATCAACCGCCTGTGGCTGCTGCGCAGCGGGCTGGACCCCTCGCGCATTGACGTACACCCCGACTGCACCAAATGCCGCCCCGACCGCTACTGGTCGCACCGCGGCATGGGCGGCGAGCGCGGCGGCATGGCGGCGGTCATCGCCCTGACGGAGGACGCCCTGTGACTCGGCGGCTGAGGGCGCTCGCGCTCGCGCTGGTCCTCGCGCTCGCGCTGACCGGCTGCTGGGAGGCTGAGCCGGAGCCGGACGACTTCTGGGGCGACGAGCTGCCGCAGGAGGAGCAGGAGACGCCGCAGCGTGAGCCGGCGCAGATCTCCGACTTCACCCTGCCCTATCTCTCGGGCCAAACCTTTGATCCCGTGACCTGCATCGACGGCGTGCAGCAGACCGTCGGCGCACTGCTCTACGAGCCGCTCTTCACGCTTGACAATTCCTTTGCGCCGCAGCCCGTGCTGTGCGAGCACAGCAGCTGCGACGCGGACACGCTGACGTGGACCTTCGTGCTGTGCGGCGACGCGGTCTTTTCCGACGGCACGGCCCTCACCGCGAACGATGTGCTCGCGGCCTACCGCCGCGCGGCGGAGTCCGCGCGCTATGGCGCGCGCTTCGCGAACGTCGCCTCAATGAATGCACAGGACGCGCATACGCTGGTCATCACGCTGACGCGCTCAAACGGCAGCTTCCCCGCCCTGCTGGACATTCCCATCGTCAAGGCCGGCACGGAGAACGACCTCGTGCCGCTCGGCACCGGGCCCTACGTCTACACGGACGGCGCGGCGCTGACCGTGAATCCCCATTGGCATGGCAGTTCCCTGCCGCTCGAGCGCATCGCGCTCGACGCGGTCAAGGACAACGACACCGCGCTGAGCCGGTTCGCCTCCCGCAGCGTCCACTTCCTCTGCCTCGATCCGACCGGCACCGGCGCACGGACGGTCGGCGGCGCGGTGGAGTCTACCGACGTGCCGACCACGGCGATGCAGTACCTCGGCTTCAACCTGAGCCGTACTCCGCTCGGCGACGCCGCGGTGCGCCGCGCGATGAGCGGCGTGATCGACCGTGGCACGCTCGTTTCCTCCCTGCTCTCCGGTCACGGCACGGCGGCGCAGCTTCCCATCGCGCCGCAGGACGCGGACTATCCGGACGCATACGAGTATCACACCACGGCGGAGGAATACGCCGCCGCGCTGGAGGCCGCCGGCGTGACCGCCGCGCGCCCGCGCAGCCTGACGCTGCTGGTGAATGAGGAAAACGCCTTCCGGTGCGCGGTCGCCGAGAGCCTCTGCGCCCAGCTCACGACCGCCGCGCTGACGGTCACGGTGCGCGAGCTGCCGTGGGGGGAATACGCCGCCGCGCTGGAGGCCGGCGACTTTGACCTCTATCTCGGCGAGGTGCGCCTGACCGCCGATTGGGACGCGAGCGCGCTGCTCGACGCCGGCGGTGCACCGAACTACGGCGGCTTTGTGAGCGAACCGCTCTCCGGCCTGAACGACGCTTTCCTGCTCGGCGGGAACGCCTCCGCCGCACAGTACGCCGAGAGCTTTGCCGAGGAAACGCCCTTTGCGCCGCTCCTCTTCAAGTCCAAAACGGTGCTCACGCCCTCCGGTCTCGTGGACAGCATGACTCCAACGGCTTCCGATCCGTTTTACGGCTTCGCGGATTGGAGCTTCCACCTCTCCGACTCGGAGAGCTGAGCGCTGCTCCCACCAATAAAAAAGCGTTCCGCGGCCTGCTTTCGGTCGCGGAACGCTTTTATCAATATATAAGGTCGGTTTCAGGCTCAATACTGGCGCACGACGGCAACGACCTTGCCGAGCACCTCGCACTCCCGCCCGTCAATGGGCTGGTAGTCGGGGTTCGCGGGCAGGAGCCAAATCTCGCCGTTCTGCTTCTTGAAGGTCTTGACCGTGGCCTCGTCCCCGATGAGGGCGACAACGATCTCCCCGTTGTTGGCGGTCTGCTGGCGGCGGACGACGACCAGGTCGTCCGGCAGGATGCCGACGTCCAGCATGGACTCGCCGCGCACGCGCAGAGCAAAGAATTCGCCGCTGCGGCTGCCGGTATCAAAGGTCAGGTAATCCTCCACGCACTCCTGCGCAAGGATGGGGCTGCCGGCGGCGACATTGCCGACGATGGGGATGCGATTCTCCCGCGCGTCCCGCTCCTCCATGAAGTCAACGACGTTCGACGGCGCCGCGGGAGCGGCGGGAACGGCAGGCGTGGTCTGTGCCTCGCCCTTGAGCCGAATGGCGCGGCCCTTGCCGGCGTCATGCTCAAGATAGCCCTTTTTCTCCAGGTTCAGGATATGGAAATGCGCGGTGGACGGGGATTTGAAATTCAGCTCTGCGCAGATCTCGCGCACAGAGGGAGGATATCCCCACTTGTTCATGAATTGGGCGATGTAATCGTAGACCTTCTGCTGCATTTTGGTCAGTTTTTTCATGGTCCGCTGCCTCCTTATCGGGTTCTTTTTTGTATTATAGCACAGCGGTTTTAAGAATGCAACGACCGTTTGAGTGTTTTTTGGTATTTTTTCTTCCGCGCTCCGCATTGACACCGGCGACGGGGCTATGTAAAATAGAATCAAACTTTTATGTAACGAGGTATTTCTATGTCTGCTTCCTTCCGCGGGACTGAAAACTACGTCGCCTCGCCCGAGCTGATGGGCGCGGTGGACATCGCCGTGGCGCTGCAAAAGCCGCTGCTCATCAAGGGCGAGCCCGGCACGGGCAAGACCATGCTGGCGCAGGCCGTCGCCGACGCGCTGGGCAAAAAGCTCATCATCTGGAACGTGAAATCCACCACCAAGGCGCAGGACGGCCTGTACGTCTACGACGTCGTCCAGCGTCTCTACGACAGCCAGTTCGGCTCCGCCGGCGTGGATGATATCGCAAAATACATCAAGCTCGGCAAGCTCGGCGAGGCGTTCTCCGCCGACGAGCAGGTGGTGCTGCTCATCGACGAGGTGGACAAGGCCGACTTGGAATTTCCAAACGACCTCCTTTGGGAGCTGGACAAGATGGAATTCTACATTCCCGAGACGAAGGAGACGGTCAAGGCGAAGCAGCGCCCCATCGTCATCATCACGTCCAACGCGGAGAAGGAGCTGCCCGACGCCTTCCTGCGCCGCTGCATCTTCCACTACATCGCCTTCCCCACGCAGGAGCAGATGGAGAAGATCATCCGCGTCCACTTCGACCATCTTGACGAAGCGCTGCTCGCGCAGGCGATGCAGGCGTTCTATTACCTGCGCTCGATCGACAGCATCGAGAAAAAGCCCTCCACGAGCGAGCTGGTCGACTGGCTCCGCGCGCTGGAGCTCGGCGGTGTCGATCCCGCGCGCATCACGCGCGAGATCCCCTTTGCCGGTGTACTGCTCAAGAAGGACAAGGACATCACGGCGATGCAGCGCCGGATGCGGTAAGCCCATGTTCGTCGGATTTTTCTATCTCTTGCGTCAGCGCGGCTTCGGCGTTTCGCTCAACGAGTGGATGACGCTCATGGAGGGGCTGCTGCTCGGCCTGCACCGCTCGACGCTGACGGGCTTTTACGACCTCTGCCGCGCCGTGCTCGTCAAGAGCGAGGCGGACTACGACAAGTTTGACGCGGCGTTTTTGGAATATTTCAAGGACGTACCCTTCCCCGAGGAGCTGCTGCCGGACGAGCTGATGGACTGGCTCAACCACCCGAAAAACGCGCTTGAGGAGTTTCGCGCCTTCCTGCGCGAGCAGGGCTACGCGGAAAAGAGCATCGACGAAATTCTCAAGATGTTTGAAGAACGCCTCAAGGAGCAGACCGAGGAGCACAACGGCGGCTCGTACTGGATCGGCATGGGCGGCTACTCCAACTTCGGCAACGCCGGCCACAGCCCGCAAGGCATCCGCGTCGGCGGCGAGAGCGTCTACCGCCGCGCCTTTCAGGTCGCGGGAGAGCGAAAGTACCGCGATTTCCGGCGCGACAACACGCTCGACATCCGCCAGTTCCAGATGGCGTTCCGCCTGCTGCGGCAGTATTCCGACCGGTCGCTCGGCGACAAGACGGAGTTCGACGTGGACGGCACCATCCGCGACACCTGCGACAACGCCGGCACGCTCAAGGTCCGCTGGAAGCGTCCGCGGCGCAACACCGTCAAGGTGCTGATGCTGATGGACTCCGGCGGCTCGATGAGCTACTATTCCAATCTCTGCTCCATGCTCTTCCAGGCGGCGCGGCAGTCCAATCACTTCAAGGAGCTGCACGTCTACTATTTCCACAACTGTGTCTACTCGCGCGTCTACACCGACCCGCGGATGTACCGCGAGCACGGCGTTTCGACCGAGTGGCTGCTGAAGAATTTCGGCAGCGAGTACAAGGTCATTTTCGTCGGCGACGCGCTGATGGATATGTATGAGCTGATGGAAAAGCGCTACGACTATTTCGCCGGCAGCGGCTCGCTCTCCGGTATGGACTGGCTCAAGCGCTTCAAAGAACAGTACGACCATCTCATCTGGCTCAATCCCGAGGAGCCGCCGCGCTACGGCGGCTATTGGGGCCAGAGCTACGGCCACATCGCGCGGCTCATTGATATGTACCCGCTGAGCGTGGATGGGCTCGAGCGCGGCATGAAAAAGCTGCTGGCCAGAAAATAACACCACAAAAGGGACCGTTCTCTTCCGCCGAGAACGGTCCCCTTTTGTAGTGCGAAGGGTAAATATTGACTTTGTTGACTGTAAGATTGTAAGCGGTAAATAACGCGTACCTGTTACAGCGGGAACAAATATGTCATACTGTCTCGGGGAGTGTCGAGAAACCTTGACGCTTCTCGAGACTTTCTAATATGGGGGCGCGGTATGAACGTAAATGCAGTTAAGCATGAGGCAAAGTTACTGGAATGGAAAGAACGAGTAGCAGAATGCAGAAGCAGCGGAATGAGCGTAAAACATTGGTGTAGAGAAAACGGTTGTTCGCCCAAGACGTATTATCGGTGGGAGCAAGAGATCTTGGGAAAAGTAAGGCAGATCGCAAAGGTAGAGTCTCAGCCTACGCTGGCCGAGCTTCCTGTGATCAAGGCATTGCCATTGCAAGAGTGTTCTAAGCAAAGAGATACATTCGTTCCTGCCGCAGTGATCCGCATTGGGCAGGTGGAGCTGGAATTATCCAATGCGGGGTCAGCGGAACTGATGAGTCAGCTGAAAGGACTGATGGGCCTTGTTGAATGACGCAAGAGGTTTCAGCCGCATCATAATAGCATGTGGGTGTACCGATTTAAGGCGCGGCATAGACGGCTTAGCCGCAGTCGTACAGGAGCAGTTTCAGCTGGACCCTACCGAGAAATATGTTCTGTTCCTGTTCTGCGGGACAAAGACAGACAGGATCAAAGGCCTTATTTTTGAAGGGGATGGATATCTGCTTATCTATAAAAGACTTTCCGCGGGACGCTTTCGCTGGCCCCGTACTCAAGAAGAGGCTATGGCTATCACGCAGGAACAATTTGACCTTCTGATGCAGGGCATGACGATCATCTCAACGATCCGGCCGGCAACGCCAAAACGGCTATGCTAAGTACGTCATAACGGAGAAAATACAGGATGGTTTCAGGATCCAAGCAGTGTCGGGGACATCAAATTTCGCGAAATGTGGAAATCAATGTTTCCCGGCACTGCTTTTATCCACTTTTCAGCGATATGGCGGCAACGATCATACTTGAAATATGTGTTTTGTGGATATCCGGGCAGCAAAGAGTAGAGAGTTTCAACAGTCATTCTGACGAAAGGCGATGGGAGAAAAAGTGGCACGACCGAAAGACTTGCAGTATAATAAAGTCATCTCAGAGAAGGGATATCCGCTCATGAAGCAGTATACGCCAGAGGAACTGAATAAGCTGAGCAAGGAAGAGATCGTAGCCCTTCTCATGCAGTCTCAAAACGAAGCGGCCATCTTCAGGGCACGTCTGGAAGAATTGCAGATGCATCTCTTTCACCGCAGTACAGAACGGCTGGAGTGTCTTGGGCAGGAAAGCGCTTTTAATGAGGCTGAGGTCCAATCTAATGAAGAAGAGAAAGAACCCGAAATAGAAGATGCTGTTGTTACACGCTCCAAAAGGCCGCGTGGGAAATTGCATGAGGATATTAAAGGACTTCCCATGCGAAAAGAAGTGCATGAATTGTCCGAAAAGGAACTTTGGGATATTTTCGGAGAAAACGGATGGAAGCGTTTGCCGGACGAAGTGAGTTGGAGCCTTGAATACCACCCCTCTGTGAAAGAGGCGGTGGAACATCATACTGCCGTTTACGCAGCAAAGCACGATGACCGGATCGTACGGGCACAGCGTCCTACAAGTTTACTTGCACACAGCATAGCGACGCCATCGTTGGTCGCGGCGATCATGAATGCAAAGTATACGAATGCCGTGCCGCTGTATCGTCTCAAGCAGGAATTTGAGCGCGGTGGAGTGGATATCTCTGTGCCGACTATGTCAAATTGGGTGATCCGTTGTGCGGAACGCTACTTTCAGCCAGTATATGACAGACTGCGTAAGGAGCTGTGTAAGCTGCATATAGCCCAAGCCGATGAGACTCCCTGCCAGGTCAACAAAGACGGACGCCCAGCCAATGCGAAGTCCTATATGTTTGTCTACCGCAGCGGGGAAATGTATGCGAAACCAGGGATCGTCCTTTATGACTACCAGAAAACACGGAACGCCAGCCATCTGGATGAATTTCTGAAGGAGTTTTCCGGTATTCTTGTTTCAGATGCTTACAGTGGATACCATGCTCTGGACAAGCGGAGGAGCGATATTCGAATCGCGCATTGCTGGGCTCACGCACGTCGTGACTTTGCAGACGCGGTAAAACTGTTGAAGAAGGGCGGACCTTCCAAGCAGCGCATAAAGAAGACAATCGCATACCAGGCGTTAGAGCGGATCGGGACCATGTACGCATTGGAAGATAAATGGAAGGACCTGACACCGGAAGAACGCCTTAGCCGCCGCCAAGAGCATATGAAGCCGCTGGTGGAGGCTTACTTCGCATGGGTAAAAGGCATTGATCCGGATACCGTGCTGAGTGAGAAGACGAAGGATGGTCTGCAGTAC
>CALDMA010000027.1 GCA_937915075.1 uncultured Oscillospiraceae bacterium | reverse complement strand
CGAGCCGGGCGTCGGCAAGACCGCCATCGCCGAGGGCCTTGCCCAGCGTATCGTGCGCGGCGACGTGCCCGAGGGGCTGAAGGATCGCACCATCTTCTCGCTCGACATGGGCGCGCTGATCGCGGGCGCAAAGTACCGCGGCGAATTTGAGGAGCGGCTGAAGGCCGTCCTCAACGAAGTCAAAAAGTCCGAGGGCAAGATCATCCTTTTCATCGACGAGCTGCATACCATCGTCGGCGCGGGCAAGACCGAGGGCAGCATGGACGCGGGCAACCTCTTGAAGCCCCTGCTTGCCCGCGGCGAGCTGCACTGCATCGGCGCGACCACGCTCGACGAGTACCGCCAGTACATCGAAAAGGACGCCGCGCTCGAGCGCCGCTTCCAGCCCGTCATGGTCAACGAGCCGACGGTCGAGGACACTATCTCCATCCTGCGCGGACTGAAGGAGCGCTATGAAATTTACCACGGCGTGCGCATCCACGACAACGCGCTCGTCGCCGCCGCGACGCTGTCCGCGCGCTATATCACCGACCGCTTCCTGCCCGACAAGGCCATCGACCTGGTCGATGAAGCCTGCGCGATGATCCGTACGGAGATCGACTCCATGCCCGCCGAGCTGGACGATCTGCGCCGCAGGATCATGCAGCAGGAGATCGAGGAGATGGCCCTCAAGAAGGAGGACGACCAGCTTTCGCGCGACCGTCTCGAGGAGCTCAAGAAAGAGCTTGCCGACGAGAAGGAGCAGTTCAACGCCATGAAGTCCCGCTGGGAAGCGGAGAAGAACGGCGTGGAGAGCGTCAAAAAGCTCAAGAGCGAGATCGAGCAGATGCACGGCGACATTGAGCGGGCGCAGGCCAATCTCGAATACGAGAAGGCCGCGAAGCTCAAATATTCCGACCTGCCCGCGCTTGAAAAGCAGCTCAAGGACGCCGAGGCTGCGGCCGAGAAGCACAATAGCGACAACTCCATGGTTCACGACACCGTGACCGAAAACGAGATCGCCGACATCGTCGGCAAGTGGACGGGCATCCCCGTCAGCCGTCTGATGGAGGGCGAGCGCGAAAAGCTGCTGCGCCTCGACGAGATCATCCACAAGCGCGTGGTCGGACAGGACGAGGCCGTGCGCCTTGTCACCGAGGCCATCCAGCGCTCGCGCGCGGGCATCGCCGACCCGAACCGCCCCATCGGCAGCTTCCTGTTCCTCGGCCCCACGGGCGTCGGCAAGACGGAGCTGGCGAAGTCCCTCGCAGACTGCCTGTTCGACGACGAGCACAACCTCGTGCGTATCGACATGACCGAGTATATGGAGAAGTTCTCCGTCTCGCGTCTCATCGGCGCGCCCCCGGGATACGTCGGCTACGACGAGGGCGGTCAGCTCACCGAGGCCGTGCGCCGCAAGCCGTACTCTGTCGTGCTGTTCGACGAGGTCGAGAAGGCGCACCCGGACGTGTTCAACATCCTGCTGCAAATTCTCGACGACGGGCGCATCACCGATTCGCAGGGCCGCACGGTGGACTTCAAGAACACCATCATCATCCTGACCTCGAACCTCGGCTCGGCCGAGCTGCTTGACGGCATCCAGCCGGACGGCAGTATTGCCGAGAGCGCGCGCAATGCCGTCATGGGCGAGCTGCGCCGCGCGTTCCGTCCGGAGTTCCTCAACCGGCTGGATGAGATCATCATGTTCAAGCCGCTGACGAAGGAAAATCTGAACGGCATCATCGAAATTCTGATGCAGGGTCTGCGCAAGCGCATGGCGGACAAGAGTCTCAAGCTCGACGTCACCGACGCGGCCAAGAGCCTCATCATCGAGCGCGGCTTCGACCCGATCTACGGCGCGCGCCCGCTCAAGCGCTATCTTCAGAGCGCGGCGGAGACGCTGATCGCGAAGGAGATCCTGCGCGGCGACCTGAGCGCCGGCAGCACGCTCGTGCTCGACGCGGAAAACGGCGAGCTGACCTGCCGCAAGAAGTAAAAAGAGCAGCAAAAAAGCACCGCGGAAGCGGTGCTTTTCTGTTACTCTGCGTCAAAATCGGGATAGCCGTTCTTGAGCTCCTCGTTGTAGATGGCGCGCTCGCCGCCGATGAATTTGGGGCGCACACGCGCGGCCAGCACGATGGCCTGCCCGATATGATCCTGCTTGAGCCGCACGGGAACGGCAACCTTCTTGAGGTGCATCCCGATGAGCGTGCCGCCGATATCCAGTCCCGCGTCGGCGCGGATCTCCTCGAGCGCGACGGGGTGGCGGAAGCTCTCGTAGGCGGCCGTCGCAAACGAGCTGCCCGCCTTCGGCTGCGGCAGAACATTGACGATCTCCGCGTTCGGCACCGCTTCGTGCTCCACGATGAGCGCGCGGTTCAAATGCTCGCAGCACTGCGCCGCGAGATAAACGCCCTTCGGCGCGAATACACTCTGCAGCCCGCGGAAGATGGCCTGCGCCGCCTCCGGCGTGGACCAGCTGCCGACCCGATGGCCGACGACCTCGCTCGTCGAGCAGCCGATCACCACGATCTGCCCGCGGTGCAGGCGCGCCGCCTCGACCAGCTCCTGCGCGGCATTTGCCGCCTCGCGCTCGACCTCGGCGAGCAGCGCGTGGTTTTCCACTTCATGTACCGTTCCTGCCATATAAAAGCACCTCTTTCATTGTCTGTTGTGTTCCGCCGCCGCGATCTTGTCCCTCGTCTCCCGACGAACCTCCTCGCGCAGCCGCCTGAGATAATCGGAAAACGCCACGTTTTCATCGGCGTAGGTCAGATTCAGCTCATACTCGCGCGGCAGCCACGTCGCAATATCGGACTCGTTGTGCTGGATGACCGCTTCGAGCTTGTCGAGCGCCTTGTAGAGTCTGGCCTCGTCCGTCTCCAGCGCGTCCATCTCGGCGTAGAGCGCCTTCAGCTCCTCATTGTACGGCGCGGGAAGCGACGCGACCCAGGTCTCCAGCGCCGAGCGCTCGCGCTCCTCGTCGCCGCCGGACTTGAGAAAGCTCGGGATATCGCCGGTGAAGCATTCGCCGAGGTCGTGGATCAGGCACATCCGGATCACCCTGTCCATATCCAGCGCGGGGAACTCGTCGCACAGGAAAAGCGCCGTCAGCGCCAGCCGCCAGCTGTGCTCGGCGACGCTCTCGTGCCGTCCGCCGGAGGTATAGCAATGCCTTGTCTCGTCCTTCAGGCGCTCCGCCGCGTGCAGCACGCGCAGCAGTTCCTTTGCCTCCATACCGTTCTCCTCCGTTTCGCAGCGTCCTTTACGGGCAGTATAGCACGGCGCGCACGGTTTGAAAAGCCCCCGCGGAAAAATCCCGCGGCGCGTCCCTTGCATTTTCCCCGCCGCTCGAGTACAATAGACGCAGTCACGGAAAAGGAGGTCGCGCCATGTCGCAGGTCACCAAGCGGGCGCTGGAGGCGTCGCTGAAGCATCTGCTGCTGCAAAAGCCGCTCAATAAGATCACCATCAACGACATCGCCGAGGACTGCGGCATCAACCGCATGACCTTCTACTACCACTTCAAGGATATTTACGACCTTGTCGAGTGGTGCTGCGAGGAGGACGCGGCCAAGGCCCTCGCGGGCAAAAAGACCTACGAAACGTGGCAGCAGGGACTGCTGCAGATTTTTGAGGCCATATTGGACAACAGGCCCTTTATCCTCAACGTCTACCGCTCCGTCAGCCGCGAGCAGGTGGAAAACTACCTCTACCGCGTCACTTACGACCTGCTCGAGGGCGTGGTCGAGGAGCAGGCGCAGGGCATGAGCGTGCGGCAGGAGGACAAGGCCTTCATCGCCACGCTCTACAAATATATGTTCGTCGGCCTCATGCTCGACTGGATCAAAAGCGATATGAAGGGCGATCCGCAGCTCATCGTGGACCGGCTCGAGCAGGTCATCCACGGCAGCGTGCGCGCCGCGCTTGAGCGGCTGCGGACGGACAAGCCGGTTTTATCAAACCCGGCGGAATGATAAAAATTTATACAGCTCCGCGCCCCGTGATAAAAAACTTATCACGGGGCGTTTTCTGCCGATTGTCCTTTTTTCAAAAGCGCGGTATGCTTTCCCCATCAAAAGGAAAACCTACCGTCGCCCGGCTCCCAAGGCGAATGTGTTTCGTGAGCCGGCGGCCGAAGCAGAAAGATCGAAAGGAGAAATGATCCATGTATTATTCCAGCGGCAACTATGAAGCCTTTGCCCGTCCCAAAAAGCCCGAGGGCGTGGACAACAAATCCGCCTACATCGTCGGCAGCGGTCTGGCGGCCCTGACCGCCGCGTGCTATCTCGTCCGCGACGGACAGATGAAGGGCGAGCGCGTGCATATCCTTGAAAAAGGCCCCACCGCGGGCGGCGCCTGCGACGGCTGGAAATTTGAGAACATCGGCTACGTCATGCGCGGCGGCCGCGAGATGGACAACCATTTCGAGGTCATGTGGGACCTGTTCCGCTCCATTCCCTCCATCGAGACCGAGGGCGTGAGCGTGCTTGATGAATACTACTGGCTCAACAAGGCCGACCCCAACTACTCCCTCTGCCGCGCGACCGAAAAGCGCGGGCAGGACGCGCACACCGACGGCAAGTTCGACATCTCCGACAAGGGCGCGATGGAGATCATGAAGCTCTTCTTCACCCCCGACGAGGCTCTCGCCGACAAGCGCATCACCGATGTGTTCGACGACGAGGTGCTGAACTCCAACTTCTGGCTCTACTGGCGCACGATGTTCGCCTTCGAGAACTGGCACAGCGCGCTCGAGATGAAGCTCTATATCAAGCGCTATATCCACCACATCGGCGGCCTGCCCGATTTCACGGCACTGCGCTTTACGAAGTACAA
>CALDMA010000026.1 GCA_937915075.1 uncultured Oscillospiraceae bacterium | reverse complement strand
GCGGACAGGTCCTCTACGGCGCCATCGGCTGCGAGGTCATGCTGCGCGTCGGCACGGCTGCGGTCGTGTCGCCCTCCAGCCCGGGCCTCATCGACTCGACCGGCGGCACGACGCTGGATAACGGCGCCGGTCTGACGAAGAACCATCTTTATATGATGACGATCTCCGACCGCGGCGTCAAGGCGACCGCGGCAACGACCAAGGTGCTCGTGCGCGGCGCCTATGAGGTCAAGTAAAAAACGAAATAAGCAAGGCTGCCTGTGCATAGAGTGTACAGGCAGCTTTTTTTGCGGGGAGGCGGGAGCATGGACGATCAGACGGTCTGGCGGCGCGGTGCGCCGGTGCGCTTTCCAAGCGCCCGCTGGGAGCTGACCTTCTCCCGCGCCCTGCGGCGCGAGCCCGGCGGCGGGGGCGCGGGGGAGGGGGGGAGCTTCCCCTGCCGTATTCGCCCGCGCAGCCCTGGCCGCTCCCGGAGCTGTTCTGCTTCGCGCGGCTGGAGAGCATCGGCGGAAAGCCCCACATCATCTACGCCTTTGACCGAAGGAAGGCCCCAATATTTTGAAAAAACTGAAAATTATGTCTACCATTTTGCAAAGGACTGTGCTACAATGAAACTGGAAGTATATCCAAACCAAAGAAAATGAGGTGCAAGCCCATGAAATGCCCCTACTGCGGTTACAAGGAAAGCAAGGTCGTCGACTCCCGCCCGGCGGAGGAGGGCAGCAGCATCCGCCGCCGCCGCGAGTGCCTGTCGTGCGAAAAGCGCTTCACCACCTATGAAACGGTGGAGAGTCTGCCGATGGTCGTCATTAAGAAGGACGGCAGCCGCCAGAGCTTCGACCGGAGCAAGGTCCTGCGCGGCATGATCCGCGCCTGTGAGAAGCGCCCTGTGTCGTTCGACGAGCTTGAGCGCATCAGCGAGGAGATCGAGCAGAACCTGCAGAACTCCCTTGAGCGCGAGGTCTCGACCGAGGCCATCGGCGAGCAGGTGATGGATAAGCTGCGCAGCGTGGACGAGGTCGCCTACGTCCGTTTCGCCTCCGTCTACCGCCAGTTCAAGGACATCGACACCTTCATGCACGAGCTCAATAAGCTCCTCGCGGATAAAACCTAAAGGATATTCTTGATCGAAATTTCCTCCATCTCGTCGAGCAGCCGCAGCTGCGTGAGCAGCTCGGCGGTGTTGGCGCGGAACTCCGCGCCGTCCTCGCTTTCGGCGAAGCTGCGCGAAACGGCGAAGAGCGCCTCCGCCGCGTCCAGCTCCGCGTGCTCGACCATGATGTGAAAGTAGGTCTGCCGCGCGTCCCAGGAGGCGTACACCGCGCCGAGCGCTTCGCGCGCCCCCTCCCAGTCCTCCGCCTCGGCGGCGGCAAGGGAGGCTTCCACGCCCGCGCACCAGCCGTCCACACTTTTTGAAACATAGCGCGCGTTGGCCATCGCACCGCCGAAGAGCAGCGCGAGCACCAGCAGGGGAGAGAGCCAATGCCTCATTTTGCCTCCTCCTTTCCGACGCAGAGGATCCTGCCCGCGTCGTCGATGGTGAGGAGCAGTACCTCCGAGGGACTGCGATAGCCGCGCGAGGAAAGCTCCTGCGTGAGCCAGCCGCGCGTCAGGCCGCGATAGGAAAGACCGTCGTCGAGCACGCGTCCGTCGTTGATGAGCACCTGCGGGAGAAAAAGGTCGTCCTTCACCGCGCGCCCAAGCTGTCGCGGCGTCGCCGGCTGCTCGGCGGGGTAGAGCAGCACGGAGAGCTGCCCGTCCGTCTCTAAAATGGCGTACTTCACCGTCGTGAGGTCGGTCACGCCCTGGCTGCGCAGCGCCTCGATGAGCTCGTCGAGCGTGAAGCGGTTTGCCCGCATGGCGGCCTGCTGCAATTGGCCGTCCTTGATGAGCGTGGTCGGGCTGCCGCACACGAGCCGCCGCAGCCGGATGGAGCGCATACAGCCATACGAGAGCAGCATCGACAGCGCGAGCAGCGTCACGATGGGCACCACGCCGTTGAGCAGCGGGATGCCGAAATCCTGCATCGGCACGGCGGCGAGGTCGGAAATGAGCATCGTGAGCACCAGCTCGGTCGGCTCCAGCTCGCCGATCTGGCGCTTGCCCATCAGCCGCAGGCCGAGCATGATGATGAAGTATAAAAGGATTGTGCGCACAAAAGCGGTGACCATGACGGAGCCTCCCGGAAGGAATTTTCGCCTTATTTTGTCCCGCGCGGGAACATTTTATTGCCTTCCTCCGTCATATCCTGACGGTGGAGATAAATTTCATTTTCAAAGCACAGACAAAGAAAGGAGTTTTCGGCTCAAAACCGACAAAGCGCCATGAGCCTCCCTCGCGGAGGACGACGAGGCGGGAGGTGATCGAATATTCGGCGGATGCCTCCCCGTGCGGTTCCAGCGCGCACACAGCCGACAAATACGCGGGTGACTGCGGAACAAAGGGGCTGTGACGGAACGGAAAAGGTGAAATCTCTGTGCGTTTCCCCTTTTGATCGCGCAGGGCGTATTGCGCCCTGCGGCGGAGCCTTGCGCTCCGCGGAGACTTTTGAGATCATAAAGGAGAACTTTTTATGTGTGGTATCGTTGGATACGTCGGCAGCGAGCAGGCTGCCCCCATTTTGCTCGACGGCCTCGCCCGTCTGGAATACCGCGGCTACGACAGCGCCGGTATCGCGGTCGTTTCGCCGCGGCATGAGCTTCAGGTCAAAAAAACCGTGGGCCGGCTCAGGGCCTTGAGCGACCTCGTCCACGGCGGCGCGGACGTGGAGGGCACCATCGGCATGGGCCATACCCGCTGGGCGACCCACGGCGCGCCGAACGACGTCAACTCCCATCCCCACGTCAGCGAGAACGGCAAGTTTGCCGTCATCCACAACGGCATCATCGAAAACTATGTCGAGCTCAAGGAATTCCTGATCTCGCAGGGCGTGACCTTCAGATCCGAAACGGATACCGAGGTCGTGGCCCAGCTGCTCGAGTTCTACTACAACGAGTGCGGCGACTTCTTCGAGTCTGTGGGCCGCGTGCTGCGCCGCATCGAGGGCGCCTATGCCCTCGGTATGCTCTGCGCCGACTGTCCCGACCGCATCATCGCCGCGCGCAAGGACGCGCCGCTGCTGCTCGGCTTCGGCGAGGGCTGCAGCTTCCTCGCGAGCGACGCGACCGCCATCATCAAGCACACGCGCGATGTGGTGTATATGGACGACGGCGAGATCGCCGTGCTCACCCGCGGCGGCATTCAGCTCTACAACGCCATGCAGCAGCCCATCGAAAAGGAGCATCACCACATCGAATGGGAGGTCAGCGCGGCGGAAAAGGGCGGCTACCCGCACTTCATGCTCAAGGAGATCATGGAGCAGCCCGACGCTCTGCGTCATGCCATCGCGCCGCGTCTGCGCGGCGGCGAGATCGTGTTCGACGACCTCAAGCTCACGCCGGAGAAAATTCGGGGCTTTGACCGCATCTTCATCGTCGCCTGCGGCTCGAGCTACCACGTCGGCATGGTCGGCAAGTACAATCTGGAGCATCTGCTGCGCCGCAGCGTCGAGGTCGCGCTGGCGAGCGAGTTCCGCTACAGCGATCCCATCGTGGACGATAAGACGCTCGTCATTATCATCAGCCAGTCCGGCGAAACGCTCGACACCATGGCGGCGCTGCGCGAGGCGAAAAAACGCGGCGCGTACATCCTCTCCATCGTCAACGTGGTCGGCTCGTCCATCGCCCGCGAGAGCGACGATGTGCTCTACACCTGGGCCGGCCCCGAGATCGCCGTCGCCACCACCAAGGCGTATTCCACGCAGCTCGCCGTGCTCGATATGGTCGGCCTCTGCTTCGCTAAGCTCCTCGGCACGGTGAAGGAGGAAGAATACGCCGACGCGGTGCGCGAGCTCGCGCTCCTGCCCGACAAGGTGAAGGAGACGCTCGGCCATTGCGAGGATATCCAGAAGTACGCCGCGCAGCACTTCCACCACGAGAGCGTTTTCTTCATCGGCCGCAACCTCGACTATGCCCTCGGCCTCGAGGGCTCGCTCAAGCTCAAGGAGATCAGCTACATCCACTCCGAGGCCTACGCCTCCGGCGAGCTCAAGCACGGCACCATCTCGCTCATCGAGGACGGCACGCTCGTCATCGCGCTGGGTACCTACGGCCCGCTCTTTGATAAGGCGATGAGCAACGTCATTGAGGTCAAGGCCCGCGGCGCGGATGTGCTGGCGCTCACCACCGAGAGCCACCGCAATGAAATGGCCAAGACCGTCGATCACGTCCTCACCATTCCCGACACGGCGGCGATGCTGCTGCCCTCGCTCGGCGTTGTGCCGCTCCAGCTCTTCTCGTACTACATCGCGCTCCAGCGCGGCTGCGACATTGATAAGCCCCGCAACCTTGCCAAATCCGTCACCGTGGAATGAAAAACAAAAAGGGAAGCTCCGGCAGCCGCCGGAGCTTCCCTTTTTTGCTGGGGGAAAGGCCCCACAACACTTACACTATATCATTTCGCGGTTTACTGTGTCAACACAAAACTGCGCGAAAGCAAAAAGTTCAGAGCCCTGCACAGTTTTCTCCCCGCCTTTTTCGTGCGTTCGGCGGCTTGTGCGGGGCGCGGAGATGTGCTATAGTAAAAGAACCTCAAGAAAGGGTGAGTCCAATGAACAGCTGATCCCGAAGGCACCGACGACCGGTCCCAACACTCTCGAATGTTGAATCGTCATAAACGGAGCTCACCGCCTCCTGCGGTGTTGATATAGAGCGAGAGTGACACCATGAGCAAGCGTTATCCGGTGCCGCCGACTTTGCAGAAAGAGAGGTAACCAAGGATGTTAGATAATAAGAGTGCAGAGAAATAGCCCTTGACCGCGCGAGAGAAAAAGCGGTCAGGGGCTGTTTCTTTTTTGCCGCAAAGCTGCCGGAGGGCGGCTTATTTTTTTACATAATAGGCGTAGTATTCCTCGAACGTGAGACCGTTTTCATAGATGAACGTCGCGGCCTCGACGCCGACATAGCGATAGTGCCAGGGCTCGAACTTGTAGCCGGTGATGTACTCCATGCCGTCGCCGTAGCGCAGGATGAAACCGAAGCGGTGAGCGTTGTCGCGCATCCAGACGAACTGCTGGGTGTTCTTGAAGCCGTTGAGCGTGCCGCCGGGGGCGATGACGTCCAGCGCAAGGCCGGTCTGATGCTCGCTGTAGCCGGGACGGGCCGAGTAGCGGTCGGCCGCGGCGGCGCCGTCGCGCGCCGTGTAGCGCGCGTACAGACTGCTCTGGAGCGAATAGCTGCGGTAGGGCGAGGCGTTGACAAGGTGCAGCCCGGCCTCCGCCCACATGGCCTCGACCAGGTCACAGAAGGCGTCGTTGACCTCGCTCTTGAGCATACCTCCGTTGGAGTAGGCAGGCTCGACCGTCACAAGGTCCTCCGGCACATAGTCGCTCGCGAGACGGCTGTACTTGTTGACCAGAATGAGGTCGCCGTCGTTCAGATCCGCGTCCACCGCGGCGGTGAAGCGCGGCAGGTCGTTGTCCGTGTTCACGATGCGCAGCACCTGCTCGAGCGTCCAGGTGCCATTGGTGCGGTAGGCAAGGTAGCGCTGCGCGCGGGTCTCGTCGTAGTGCGGCAGCTTTGAGAGCGCGTCCAGCAGGGCCGGCTCGTCGAACCACGAGGCGGGCGTCTGCGCGAGCGCGGCAAGCTGCTCCTCGCTGAGGGAGGGCTGCTCCTCAACGGCGGGGGCGGGCTCCTCCCCGGGCGCGGATTTTTCCGCCGCCGGCAGAAAGGGAACAAGGCTGATGAGCAGGCTCAGCGCAAGCGCGATCAAGGGTTCGGAGGGCATGGTAGGGTCATCTCCTGATTCATTTTCATTCCAGGGTAAAATTGGCGGGGGAGAGCTTGTCTCCCTCGACCGTCAGCACCCCGTAGGACGGGCGGCGCCAGTCGCCGATGCTGCCGGGATTGACGAGCCACAGCCCGTCGTGGTAGTCGATGTACGGAATGTGCGTGTGCCCGTAGAGCAGCGCCCGCGCGCCGCGCTCCCGCGCCTCGTAGGACGCGCGCAGCAGCGAGGACTTCACGCCCAGCGTGTGCCCGTGGCAGAGAAGCACACGGCAGTCGCCGAAAAAGACGACGCGCTCGCTCTCCTCAAAGCAGCCGAGGTCGCAGTTGCCCGGCACCTGCTCGAGCGGGATGCGGGGATACAGGCGGTGCAGCGCCTCTGCGTCGCGCCAGCCATCGCCGAGGTGTACGATGGCGTCGAGCGTGGAGGGACGCTCCCGCTCCACGGCGCGGACCATGTTGTCCTCATTGCCGTGGGAGTCGGAAAAAACAAGAATTTTCATAGCAGCGCAGCAGCTCCGTAGGTGAGAAGTGAAATGAGGATGCCCGCAAGGAACACGCCGGCGGTGATGGCGGGCACGGCGAGCTTGAGCCGCAGATCGAGCAGCGCCGCGATCAGCGCGCCGGTCCACGCGCCCGTGCCGGGCAGCGGCACGGCGACAAAGAGCAGCAGTCCCCACGCCTGATAGCGCACGACCTTATCACTCTTGCTCCGGGCTTTCCGCTCGATCCGGTCGACCCAGCGCTCGAGGCGCGGGATATGGGCGCGGACCCACGCAAAGATCCTGCGCGCGAAGAGAATGATGAACGGAACGGGAAGCAGGTTGCCGAGCAGCGCCGCGAGAAAGGCCTCCCGGAGCGGAAGCCCCATCGCTACGCCCGCGGGCAGCCCGCCGCGCAGCTCGATGACCGGCAGCATCGAAATGAGCACGGTCGCAAGGAATTTCCCTTCGCCGGCCGAGAGCAGCCACTGCACGATCGCGTCTGTCATGCGCCGCTTCCTTTCCTGGATGATAACGAACCTATTATATAAAACCTCGCCGGAAAATACAAGAAAAGATTTGCGGAAGGAAACGCGGAAAGGGGACGGCGTGAGACCGTCCCCTTTCCGCTCTTATGCAAGCTCAGCGCTGGTTGGTGTTCTGGTTCTGATTCTGATTGGTGTTCTGCTCCTTGTTCTGGTTCTTCTCCTTCATGTGCCCGCCTCCTTTCCTTTGTTCTGCTACGGCAGATAGTTTCTCCGCGCGGCGGAAAAACTATACACGGCGCGCAAAAAAACGCAGAGTGAGCGAAAAACTGGAAAATTTCCTGCGCCGTGCGGTATTTTTCCGCAAATTATCGTTGACAAACGGCGGCGGAGGTGGTATCATACCTACGCAAAACAAAGAAGAGCGGCAGCATCCGTTCTCACCTTTAGCGCAAGCGAGAAGGTCAATGATCGAAAAAGCGCGAGGGCGCTTTGCGTTTGTTGTACGGGTGCGGCATGGCTGCGCTCGTTTTTGTTTGGTCAAATCATTTAATGGAGGTGCTTCGGTATTAGCAAGGATGTGCATCAGCTCAATGAGGACATTCGAGACAGCGAGATCCGTCTGATCGGTTCCACCGGTGAGCAGCTCGGCATCATGTCTGCCGCCCAGGCGCAGCGGATCGCCGACGAGCAGGGGCTTGACCTCGTCAAGATCTCCCCGCAGGCTACGCCCCCCGTGTGCAAGCTCATGGATTACGGCAAGTTCCGCTTTGAACAGGGCAAGCGCGAAAAGGAAGCGAAGAAGAAC
>CALDMA010000025.1 GCA_937915075.1 uncultured Oscillospiraceae bacterium | reverse complement strand
GTGCGCGTCGCGTCATTTACAGGCTGTGGTGCATCCGGACTTACATTGGGATAGCGTTCTCTGATTGAGGAGAACTCCTTCAAGGTTTCGATTTTTCTATTGCGGCTTACAGAATTGCGATATGTGATAGCACTCACAAAAACGCCTGCTACTGCTGCTACAGCGGCAACAATGGCTGCCACTGTACTCCAATCGCCATTGAAATGCGCAAAAAAGCAATAAAGGTTTTGCACAAGGAACGTCAAAACGCAGCCAGCAACAACGCATACCAGTCGTTCAATGCTCTTCTTTGTCATCTCAACACACCTTCCTTTTTCCTGTCACAACTTCGTAGATAAGGGACTTCTTGTAGACTTCGAGGTCGGAAATAAGAGATTGTTTTTCGGTAGAAAGCTCGTCAATTTTGGCACACTGAGCATCAAGATAGGTTGCGATGGTGGATTGTTCATCAATAGGCGGAAGGGGCAACTTCAACACTTTGACCTCATCGTAATTTAGTCCTTGCCGAACACCTGTACCCATTCCATAAAAACCTTTTCTGGTGTCGAATGCATGAAGCAAGTAGTAAATGAATTTTGATGTCTTGTAATTCACAGGTCGCAATGTTGTATACGCTGAAGTAATAATACCGCGTTCTGTTGCGCGTCCAACGCGGAGGCTTGTTTGGTCATTTTGAAGGTCAGTGAGCCGTAAAACAATATCACCGTCTTCGATAATATTGTAACCATCAAACGAAGCAGGAATCAGCCCATCTGTGTGGTCAATGCTTTTCCTCTTTATTTTTCCGTAGCTCAAAGACAGCAAATTGGTTTCCACCAAGTCTTTATTCTTGTTTTTTACTTGGGAAATGAGTTGGAAAAGGACATTGATATTCCACCCTTTAGGTATCTCCCCTATCCACTCAATCCCGCTGTCCTTCATCTCCACAGTCGGGTCGAGGCCCTTAGTGACGGCTTCGTAGATGATGGATGCCTTCCACTTCTTGTAGTCCTCAATGCTGGCTTTGGCTTCGGCGATTATCTCGTCGATTTTGGCGCACTGGGTATCGAGGTATGCCGCGATGGTTTTCTGTGCGTTCATTTCGGGCGCAATGATTTTAATATTCTTAAAGTCACTATATTTGAGTGTCTTTCGAATGCCACTACCAATCCCATGAAGGACCTGCCGAAAATCGTATGCTTTCAAAAGATAGAGCGCGAAAGGCGGATATATAAGTTTCTCATCTGGTTGAATGGCTAAATATGCCGAAGTGATTATCCCTTTCCGTTTTACAATGGCAACACGTTGCGATACAAAGTCATAGTTGAGGTTTAACCCATTTAGCATAATAGTATTGGGTGAAACTACGCGGTACGCACTAAGCGTTTCTTCCATGTTTTCATCAATTTCCCCTACAACCCTCTTGTCAACAATCTCGCCATATCTAAAAGAAAATGGGTTATTATACTCGTTATCTACATTCTTTTCCTTAACTTCTGAAAATACGCCTCCAGCAGGGAAAATATTCCAATGTGCAGGAATCTCTCCAACCCACTCAATTCCGCTGTCCTTCATCTCCGTATAGCCCGCAGCAGGCGTCATATCACTCACCGTCCTTCCCGAACAGGTCATGGAGCTTCTGCATCAGCGACTGCTCGTGCGCCTCGATGCGCTTGGCGATGTCAGCGGCAGGCTCGATGGGCTTGTACTCATAGAAGGTGCGGGTGAAGGGAATCTCATAGCCCACCTTGGTCTTGCTCTTGTCAATCCATGCGTCCGGATTATAGGGCAGGACCTCGCGGGCAAAATAGGCGTCAATGTCTTCGTCGAGCGGCACATTCTCCGTGTCACGCTTGGAAGCGTCTGCCACAGGCTTGCCGCGCTTCATGACCTTGCCGTCGTTTTCATCCAGCTCGGGGCTTTCCACCACGATTTTGTAGTAACCGAGGCTTACGCTGTCGAGCACGCGGCTCCTGCAGGAAACGGTCGTCTTTCCGTCGGCGGTCGGGACGGAATATTCCTTATCCGTATACTCGCCGTAGGCGGACACGATAAGGTTTCGGCAAAGCTCTGTGATGTCCACACGCTTGTTGCCGATGGCCTTGCGGCGGCTCTCATAGCATTTGCCAGCGTCAATGAGTTGGACCTTGCCGATGTGCTCCTCCGGCTTGTCCTTGGTGATAATCCAGATATAGGTTGCAATACCGGTGTTATAAAAGCTGTCGTTGGGAAGCTGCACGATAGCGTCCAGCCAATCGTTTTCAATGAGGTAACGGCGAATTTCGCTCTGTCCGGAGCCCGCATCGCCGGTGAAAAGGGACGAGCCGTTTTGAATGATAGCCATACGGCCATCCGGCTTCAGCTTGGAAATCCCGTTGAGCATAAACAGCATCTGTCCATCGCTCTTGCTCGGAAGTCCCGGAGCAAAGCGTCCTGCGGCACCGCGGCGATGCTCTGCCTCCACTTCGGCGGCCTCCCGCTTCCAGTCGATACCGAACGGTGGATTCGAGATTTCGTAGTCGAAGGCATAGCCGTCGAATTTGTCGTCGCTGAGTGTGTCTCCGAACTGCATATTGTCCGGGTCTCCGCCGCGAATCAGCATATCCGCCTTGGCAATGCCAAAGGTAAAGGGATTCAGCTCCTGACCGAAGCAGGTGACATCCGCATCGGCATCCAACTGCTTCAGGCGCTCCTCCATGCAGGTGAGCATCTGGCTGGTCCCCATCGTCATGTCGTAGACCGTCTTGGTGATACCGTCGCCGCGAAATGCGTTCTTATCACCGGTAATCAGCAGGTCGCACATCAGGTAAATAATGTCGCGGCTGGTAAAATGCGCTCCGGCTTCCTCGTTGTAGGATTCGGAAAAGCGCTGGACAAGGTTCTCGAAGATATAGCCCATATCCACCGCAGAGATTTTCTCAGGGCGCATATCAGCCTGCTCAGAGCAGAAGTCCACAATGACCTGATACAGCAGGCCGGCCTCCTCCATACGGTCGATTTGAGCGGAGAAGTTCATGCGGGTGAGGATGTCCTGAATGTTGTCGGAGAAGCCATTGATGTAAGCGCGGAAGTTGTCGTTAATGCCCTCCGGGTCCGCCTTCAGCGTCTCAAAGGTATAAGGACTGATGTTGTAAAACTGGTAGCCGGATGCTTTCCTCAAGAACCCGTCCTTGACGGCGAGATGCTCCACCTTTTTGCAGGTATCCAAAACCGCATCGTGGGTCGGCAGCAGGCAGTCATGAAAGCGTTTGATGACTACCATAGGAAGAATAACGAGGCCATACTCATGGGGCTTGAATGCGCCAAACAGAGTGTTCGCAACATTCCAAATTAGGTTCGCTTTCTCTTGAATATTTTTGCTGACTGAGGTAATGCGTTCATCACTGGTCGTCATAGCAGTCTTCCTTTCAGACGGCCAACTCCTCATCCATTACCCGTGAGCAGAAGAGAATCATCCTTTGCCATGGCAAAGGATGAGAAATGGGCCCATTTCTCATCAAGAGGTACTGTCCCTCTTGTTTTTTCATTATAGCACACGCCGCTTCAATTCGCAACATAATTCACCATAAATAGTCAGAAAATTACATAAAACGGCAGGCAGATAGAGCTACCGCAAGATAAAGTATGAGGCAGAGAATGGTATCTCATGTCGCCAATCATTTTGCGCGGTAAGGGTATCTACACATATTTGGCACCCCATGCGCCAACCGTCGTCAAAAAAGCAAGCAATAGCAAGGGTTTCGTGCGCAAATCAGAAGCGGCATAGCCAAACGGGGTGCAATATTTGTGTAGATAAAAAGGGAACAGAGGCGCTCTAAATCGGCGCATCTGCTCCCTTTTTTTCGGTTATGTGCATAGACCTTCGCCAAAGTCCAACAATAGTTGTTCCGTGTCTGCCGGCATTTGTGCTTCTGGCAAGCTGTGAACGTTCTCCTGTGTTGTAGCCGTGAATGGTGCTTCCACATACGGATTTTTTCTCGGGTTCAGTTCCGCAATATTATATTCATCTCTCATGTCTTCTTCCTTTTAGTGGATAAGCCAACTGTAGTCCTCACGGCAATCAAGAATATAGTCTATGTAAACGGTATCATCCTGAATTTGGTATAGAACCAGATACCATTTGGGAACATACATCTTGTGGTACTTGTTGGGCGGTATGTACAGTTCGTCAAAAAATGGGAATCGCTGCGGCATTTGCTGAAGTGAACGCATCGAATCCACCAATTCCTTCTTAACTTTTACAGCTGCCGTCTTGTTCACCTGAGCCATAAATCGCAAATGCGCCCGGAGCATTTGTTTTGCTCTATCCGAGATAATAATGTCGTATTTCTTATCCGCCATCTGCTTAACCCTCTGCAATGATATCGTCAAGGTAGGCGTCAAGCTCGTCAATGGTACAGCCATTGCGGCCTTGCGAACGGTCCTCTTCGACGGCAAGAAGTTCTTCTCTGAGCTTCAGCATTTTTTCGCGGCGATTAAAGGTTTCAATATCCATGACAACTAAATCACCCTCGCCGTTTTTTGTGAGAAATACAGGCTCGGCGGTTTTTTTGCACAATTCGGCGATTTCATTATAATTTTGTCGGATTGCGGCAGAAGGACGGATATTCATAATTAAACCTCCCATTACAACAATAGTAATATTATAGCTATATTATATGCACAAGGTGCTATAATGTCAACAGATGCGGAGTTATTCATTTATAAAAACTGGGCGAGGTATTCGGCTAAGGAGTGAAACTGCGGATAGCTGGGAAAACAGCTTCCTCCGTTACCCACAATTTTTGCCAAGCGAACACATCCACCGAAAGACCTGTTTCCAATCATAAGATTTTCCCCTCTATCTGATTCCTGTCCTATTGTTTGTAAGATTAAATTCCAGCCTACTGTTTGTAAGACTAACTTCCATCCACTACCGGAATTTACTTTTACAAGTAAATTCTGCTATATTTTTTCGTTTCAGGTGTTGACACAATGGCCGAAATATGGTATATTAGTCGTTGCCGATATCCGCCGGTGTGGTGGAATAGGTAGACACAGGGGACTTAAAATCCCCCGGTAGCGATACTGTACCGGTTCGAGTCCGGTCACCGGCACCAGTATTTCCACAATTCCATATCGCGGAGTAGAGCAGCTGGTAGCTCGTCGGGCTCATAACCCAAGTAGTTACCTCCATTCTCGGGGCAGCACCGGGAACCGTGAAGAATTTAATATCGCGGGATAGAGCAGCTGGTAGCTCGTCGGGCTCATAACCCGGAGGTCGGAGGTTCAAGTCCTCCTCCCGCAACCATAAAACCCTGAAATCTCAGTGATTTCGGGGTTTTCTTTTTGCCCCGTTGCAATTTGCATTTCATTTTCCCGAAGAGCCTTGCCCCATTTTTTTCATCAAATATTATCCCTCATACAATATCTCCTTTGTCGTTCTATTTTAATTTTTCAGCCCGCCCGCTATTGGTGTTTGCAGTAAAGTAGGCAGTGCGACGGGAATTGCATTTCCCTTCGAGCGTTATTTGCTGTTATTCTTTCCCGCTGCGAGAAATCCGGCAGCGGGATGCCGGCAAATTTCGCTCTTTTTTTCGCTCCGTTGAGCCGTGGCGCGTTGTTGAACTGCTCTCCATTCAGGTAGTCCGTCATGGAGGTGATCGCCTCCCGTTCGATGTCCTCGCTCTTGTGAAGATACTTCCTTGTCGTCTCAATGGACGAGTGCCCCAAGATTCCCTGAACAATGTTGAGCGGTGTCCGTTCCTCCACCAGCCGCGTTGCCAGTGTGTGCCGCAGAGCATGAGGATTGACCTTTTTGATCTCACATCGCTTTGATATGGCGTTGAGTCAGATCTCAAAGCTCTTGGGGTCAATGTAGGTCCCTGCTCTTGACGGGAACAGCAGATTATCCGGATTGGGCCAACTGGAATGAGCAAGCGTGTAGAGATGTCGGATCAACAGCTCGCACAAGCCGTCCGAAATAGCAATCTCGCGGTTCGATGTCTTTGTCTTGGGCGTACTTTGAACGATCAGATGTGTTTTCTTCTTCGGGTCGTAATTCAAAATCCTAATGTTCGGATTATCCAACGACAGCGCCTCTGTTTTTACACGAATCAGATTTTTGTTGATCCGCAGTGTCTGCCGTTCCAAGTCAAGGTCCGCAATCTCCAACGCAAGCAGCTCGCCCACACGGAAGCCAACGAACAGATCGGTCAAGATCGCAATGCGCTGCGTTTCCTTCATGACCTCCTCCATAAAAATCTGCATTTCAGAAGGACTCAAAACGCGCATCTCCTTTGCGACGACCTCCGGCCTTGTTGTGCTCAGTGTTGGGTTGCACGGGAGCTTGTACTTGCTTTGAGCGTATGTGAAAAAGTCCTTAAGGATCATGTGATGATTGCGGATCGTTTTGGGGGATAGTCCGCCGTTCCGCCCATCCATTCGCGCACCGTTGAGCTGTTTCTTTTGGTAATATTCCTGTATCACATCCGGACTGATCTGATACAGGGGCATTTCATCAAAGGCGGAAGCAAAATGCGTGTGGTAGATGTCTAAATAGCTTGCGTAGGTCGATGGCTTTCTGGTCGGTGGGGACTTGTAAAGACGAAGCCAATCCATAAAAGCATCCTTGAATTGTGTTTCCGACTCCATTGAATGCCCAAGGCTTTTTTGCATTTCTTCCTTTTGGGCATCCTCTTGTTTTGAAGCTTCCTCCAAAGCCTTCATGTGCTCCCGTTCTGCAAGCCACTCTTCCTTTCTCTGCTTGCAAATCGCCTTTGCTTTCCCCTTAAACGATTTTCTTTCCGGAGAACCGTTTTCTTTCCTGCCAATCGTGATTTGATGTACCCATGTGCGATCGGGGAGCTGCCACCAGCTCCCTTCGCCATTTGCACGACGCTTATTTGCCATGGTAACCTCCAATTCTCATATCTTTCATTATGATAATTGAAGATTTTGCCTCATTGTTCCGCAACGCCCGCGTTTTCAAGCCATGTGTAAAAGCCCTCTGCCGGTATCCGATAATTCTTTCCAATTTTGACGACTGGAAATGCTTTGCTGTGAATTAAATTATAAGCAACATTTGTCCCAATTTTGAGAATACGCTGAATATCCCTCACGGTCAAAAAGTCATATTTTGCTTCACACATAAAAAGCTCCTTTCTGCGTTGCGTGCCAAGGTCTATTCATTTTTCGAGGTACATTGCTGACTCATATAGCTATTTTACGACAACCCCCTGAGCTAATCAATATATCTCGTCGCCCTTTGACACAAATATTTTGAAATCCTTACGCCGAAAAATAGCTGACGACAAAAGGAGATGCTCCCCGCGAACGGGAGCATCTCCTTTTTGGTGAGTATAATCATACCACATGACTATGCGACAGCGCAAGTACATCAACCGCGACATTTTTGCGACATTTTGAAAATATGGGCATCTTACCCATTGTAGCGGTCCGAGTAAGCATACATTTCCGCAAGATTATCAACAGCATCCTTTCTGATCCGTTCAATAGTGCGGACAGTCAGGCCATGTTGCTCTGCCGCTTTTTTCGTAGATAGCCCTTCCATGTAAACCATGCGCACAACCTCTGCCTGGCGCTTTTCAAGAAGCGAGATATACCGCTGAATGTCTATCGCTGTGATTTCCTGCATGGAGCGTCCC
>CALDMA010000024.1 GCA_937915075.1 uncultured Oscillospiraceae bacterium | reverse complement strand
CACGTCCTTGGGCATCTTGCAGAAGTAGGGATGGGGCTCGAGCGTTTCTTCATCGCGGTACATACCGATGTGGCCCACGCGCGCGGAGGGGACCATGCGCAGCACGCCGTCGACCAGACCGAGACCGGCACGGAGGATGGGGACGACCACGAACTTGCGGCCGGCAAGGGTGGGGGCGTCCATCTCGCAGATGGGCGTTTCAATGTGCTTGGTGGTGAGCGGAAGATCGCGGGTCGCCTCGTAGGTGATGAGCATACCGATCTCGCTGACCAGCTCGCGGAAATCCTTGACGCTGGTGTTCTTGTCGCGCATGATCGTCAGCTTGTGCGCCACGAGGGGATGGTCCATGATGTGTACCTTGCTGCCAAATTTCGATTCCATTGCTTCGTCCTCCGTAAACTATATATTTATTTTTGTGTTGCTTCCTGTTGTAATCTTGCGTTGCGTTCGCGCTCGGCCTGCGAAATGCGCAGGTAGACCGGCGCAAGCTCCTGCGCGCTCACCGGCGTGCCGTGCTCCGCGGCGAGGCCGACGCCCACGGCGTTCTGATAGAGCAGCTGCGCGGGGGCAAGCTCGCTCTCCACGCCGAGCTGCGCGAGCCCGTCGCGGCAGAGCCGCCCGCCGTCGCCGAGCACGAGAAGGCGGCGCGTTTCGCTTCGCAGCTCCTCCGCCAGCTCCGCGACCGCGATGGCGCGGTCGGGCGTGAGACGGGTGAGGACGCCGTTTTTTGCTTCAAAGAGCGCGTTGTAGACCTGATTGCGCCGCGCGTCCATCGCGCAGACAATGAGACCGTCCATGTGGGCGAGATTCTGCGCCATGGCCTCAAGCGTGGAAACGCCGAAGCACGGCTTGTCCGCCGCCCAGGCAAGACCCTTGACCGCGGCGATGCCGATGCGCAGGCCCGTGAACGAGCCAGGGCCTGCGGCCACGGCGACCACGTCCATGTCGCCGAGCGTCAGCTCGGCGTTTTTGAGCATGGCGTCCACCATCGGCATCAGCGTGCGCGAGTGGGTGAGGCCGGTGCACTGATAGGCATAGGCCAGCGGCGCGCCGTTTTCGACCACCGCGGTCGAAACGGACTTGGCCGAGGTCTCGAGCGCGAGAATTTTCATAAGCCGTCCACCCCCGTGATGGTGATAACGCGCCAGCCGTCGTGCTGCGCGCCGCGCCGGAAGTCGACGCGCACGGTGGAGCCGTCGAAGGCGTCCTCCGCACGCTCGCTCCACTCGACGGCGCACACGCCGCCGCGCGCGAGGTAATCCTCCCACCCGATGTCAAACAGCTCGTCCGACGAGCCGAGGCGGTAGAGGTCAAAGTGGAACAGGGGGATATCCCCCTCGTATTCGTTGACGATGGTGAAGGTGGGACTGGTGACACGGCCGCGGCAGCCGAGACCGCGGGCAAGCCCGCGGGTGAAGGCGGTCTTTCCCATGCCGAGCTCGCCGGTGTAGGCGATGACGGTCCCACGCGGCAGTCTGCGGGCGACCTGCTCGCCGAGCTGCTCGGTCTCCTGCTCGCTGTGCGAAAGATGCTCCACGGCAAATGCCCCCTTTCGACCCATTCTAAAGGCATAGTATAGCACACCGCCGCGCAATGCGCAATTCCTTTTTGCATGAACAGAGTGTAAACAGTGAAGGAAAGAAAAACGCGCGGTTTACAGACGGGCGGAATCGTGCTATACTGATACATCATTCTGAGAATTTGCGGCAGAGAGGAGAATGGACCGATGGGACGAGTGCGGGAAACGCTGCATGACGCGCTGCGCCAGACCGACGCGGTGCTGCTCGCGCTGTGCGTGGCATCGACCCTCTACGGCATGGTGCTCATCGCCAGCGCGACAAGCTTTCGCGGCACGCTCAAGTACGTTGCCGTACAGGGCCTCGGCCTGCTCATCGGGCTGGTGCTCTACTTCTTCCTCTCGAGCATCGACATATTTGAGCTGGCGAAGAAATGGAAGTGGCTGCTGGGCTTCAACGTCGGCTTTCTCCTGCTGCTGCTCACGCCCTTCGGCCAGTCGAGCGGCGGCAACCGCGCGTGGCTCGGCGTGAACAGCATCGGCAAAAAGCTCGGCGTCGATTTCCTGCGCTATTTCCCCATCACGGTGCAGCCGGCGGAGGTCGTGAAGGTCTTTTTCATCGTTCTGCTCGCCTATCAGCTCGCGTTGCTGAAGGATAAGCGCGACCTTGTGCGCTTTGAAAACGTCATTCAGCCGACGGCGCATACTGCCTTTATGGTGGGATTGATCGTTGTCATCTCCGGCGACGCGGGCAGCGCGCTCGTGTATCTCTTCATCTTCATCTGCATGGTCTTTGCCGCGGGCATGGCGAAGCGCTGGCTGGCGTTGGGAATCGGCGGCGGCGCGGCGGCGTTCCTTGCCGTATGGCATCTGGACCTGCTGCCGAGCTATATGCGCGACCGTTTCCTTGCCGTCCTCGACCACAGCTATCAGCCCGACGACGCGGGCTTTCAGCAGACGCGCGGACTGATGGCGCTCGGTTCGGGCGAGCTGACCGGACAGGGACTCTTCCACGGCGCGCAGACGCAGTCGTCCAACGTGTGGAGCATCCCCGAGCGGCAGACGGACTTCATTTTCTCCGTCTGCGGCGAGGAGCTGGGCTTCCTCGGCTGCGCGCTCATCATCGTGCTGCTGCTCGCCATCGTGGTGCGCTGCCTGCTCGTCGCGCGCGACGCGGCGACGCCGATGGAGAGCTACGTCTGCGTGGGCATGGCGGGTATGCTCATTTTCCAGACCATCGCGAACATCGGGATGTGTCTGTTCCTGATGCCGGTCATCGGTCTGACGCTGCCGTTTTTCAGCTACGGCGGCTCGTCCATCGTCACGCTTTTCGCCGCCATGGGCATCGTCTCGGGCGTGAAAAAGCGCTCGCGGCCCGAGTGGCTGACCAACTGAAAATTTTGGAAAAAGGAAGCGTCCGCGCCGCGGGCGCTTTCCTTTTTGCATAAAGCTCCCTTTTTCACAAAGAATAAACGTACCACACTGAAAAAGGGAGGAACCGATTTTGAATACCGATAAGAACAGAGAGCTTTTGCGGCGCACGGTGCCGTTCGTTATGGCGATGCTGCTGCTCACGCTCACGGGCGTTCCCGCCTCGGCCATCTTCGGACGGGAGAAGGCGGCGCCCGCGGCGGACGCGGGCGCACCCATCGCGCAGTGCATCGACGTGCGCGTCTACCGCGGCATCCCCTACACCGGCACGCTTGCCGCCGTCGGCCGCGAGGACGGCGAGGTGAGCTTCGTCATCGCCGAGCAGCCGTCCAAGGGTACCGTGACGCTCGACGGCGAGACCTTCGTCTACACGAGCGCAAAGAACAAGACCGGCGCGGACCGCTTCACTTACACCGCGACCGACGCCGCAGGCAACACCTCGGCTCCCGCGGAGGTGCGCATCACCATCGTGCGCGCCAAATGCGGCGTGACCTATGACGACATGGCAGAGAGCGACGCCTACACTGCGGCGGTGGACCTGGCCGAGCACGGCGTGTTCGTCGGCGCGCAGGTCGGCAGCCGGCGCTTTTTTGAGCCCGACCGCGCCGTCAGCCGCGGCGAGTTCGTCACCATGGCGCTCGCCTGCGCGGGCATTCCTGCGGGCGACCTCACGATGACGGGCTTCTGCGACGACGCGGAGATCCCGACCTGGGCGAAGGGCAGCGCGGTCAGCGCCCTGCAATGCGGCCTGATCCGCGGCGTGGGCACGGAGGGCGGCATGGCCTTCTGCGCGGACGAGGGCGTGACGCTCTCCGAGGCGGCGACGGTGCTCAACCGCCTTTTGCGCGTGACGGACGTGGACCTTTCCGACTACGATGCGGGCAGCGCCGACGCGTGGAGCGCGCAGGCGGTGGCGAATCTTGAGTCCGTCCGCGTGATCGAGAGCGGCAGCTTTTCCTCGGGCGACTGGCAGCGCCCGCTCACGCGCGGCGAGGCCGCGCAGCTCCTCTCCGCGGCGATGACGCTCGCGGAGCAGAAGCAGGAGAGCACGGGACTTCTTTCGGGCTTATTCAAATGACACGGAGAAAGGCGGCGGAAGGCCGCCTTTCTCCGCTTGCTGAAAGGCCTCGCAGAGTTTCGCGTCCGCAGACGCGAAAGCGGTATGATCCGTTTTCTGCC
>CALDMA010000023.1 GCA_937915075.1 uncultured Oscillospiraceae bacterium | reverse complement strand
ATGGCGGAGCTTTACGGCATCAGCCGGAAATTCATCGGCATGACCGCAACGTTGATCAACGGTTACAGCTCCGGTATTTTTCACCTTCTGTACCGTATCGTCCCCGGACTGATGCAAAAGGATGGAAAGTCCCACGATGCGCCTTCCCGGTTCGATGCGGAATACGGCGTGGTGGAAAACACCTATGAGATCACCGACGCGGATTATAATTCCAACCGCCGCAGTGCCAAAAGCAAAAAACGCTCACGGCAGCTACCCGGTGTTTCTCCGCTGGTATTCTCCCGCTTCTTGCTGGAGTGTACGGCATTCCTGTCGCTGTCCGATATGGGCAAGGATCTTCCTGATTACGAGGAAATGCCCATACCTCTGACGATGCCAAAGCCAATCGAAGAGGCATACAAAGAAGCGGAACGGGAACTGACGTCAGTCCTGAGAAATGACCGTAAGGCGGCCAATAAGATCTTGTCCGCCTATCTCAATCTGTTGACGGTGTATCCGGATCAGCCCTATGACCAGCCAGAGATCATCCACCCCATCAGCGGCTGCACCATCGTGAAGCCGGAGGACATGGCAGATTTCCAGACCGTCCTCCCGAAAGAGGAGAAGGTGCTGGAGATCGTGCGGGCCAAGATCGCCGCAGGCGAGAGGGTAATGCTCTACACCAGCTGGACACGGACAGATACCCAGCGGAAGCTGCTGGGGCTGCTGCGAGAGGAAGGTATCCGGACGGAGATCCTGAGCACACAGATCGTCCCGGAAAAGCGGGAGAATTGGCTCAGTAAGAGGCTGTCCGCAGGCACACAGGTCATTATCACCAACCCCAAATGTGTGGAGACCGGCCTTGACCTGAACGCCTTTACGACATTGATCTTCTACTCCATGGGCTATAACCTGTTCACCTTGCGGCAGGCGTCGCGCCGGTCATGGCGGATCAACCAGACAGCACCGAGAGTCGAGGTCTATATGCTCTACTACGCCGACACCATGCAGGCGAAGGCGATGAAGCTGATGGCCTCCAAGCTGGCTGTGGCCGGACTGATCGAGGGGACTTTCTCCGAGGAAGGACTGGCGGCCATGAGTGACGTGCAGGACATGACCTCGCAGATGGCAAAGGAGCTGATGCTGGGCATCAAGGACAATGTGGAGGATATTGCCGCCACCTTCAAGAAGATGGCCATTATCAACCCGCACCGCGCAGTAAAGCAGCTTCCGGAGTCGGTCACTGTTCAGGAAGAAAGCGTGATCAAAGTACCGCAGCCCGAAAGTGTCCGTGCCGCAGATACCGCAGTGCGGCAGGCGCTCTATGATGGCCTGCTGCAAGCATCGAGAACCGGCAGGAAACCGAAACACACCGAACTGGAGGACCAGCTCAGTATGTTCGATACTGCCGCGTAAAGGAGGAATATTGTTGAATTTTACCATTGAAAGGGCGGCATTTCTGACTGCCGCCAAACGTACCGCGCAGCTGGTGTCGTCCGCATCACCGTTGGAGGCGCTGAAGTGTGCGCTGCTGGAGATCGACACGGGAACGCGCTCCCTGCACATGACCGCCACCAATATGGAGGTGACGCTGCGGCAGGACGTGCCGCTGCTGGCCTATGAGGGTGGTGATACCACATTCGCCATTGATGCAAAGCTGCTCTCCGCCATGCTCACCAATCTTCCGGGAAATACGGTGGAGTGCTGTAAGGGGGACAAGGATACGCTGGCACTATCCAGTGACCATGCATACTATCAGGTGCCGGTAACCAGCAGCAAAGGCTTCCCGCACATGAACATCACTGCTCCTGAAAGCATGGTGAAGCTCAGCGGTGTTCCGTCCATGGTACGCCGTGCGGCGTTTGCCACAGACCCGAACAACAGCAATATGCCCCTGCTGCGCTGCGTAAACCTCCGTCTGACCTCTGATGGCCTGCGCGCCGTTGGCAGCGATGGCGTCTGCATCGTTTCCGCAAAAGGAGATAAGCAATGTACCGGAGATCAGACGTTTCTTATCCCCGCGGCCAACCTGGAAAAGCTGGCCCAGCTCTGCGAGGAAAAGGATACATTTTCCGTTGGCATGGCCGACAGGCAACTCGTCTTTGTGAAAGAGGGCTTTCAGTTTGCCGCACGGCTCATGCACGGCAGCTATGTGGACACGGACAGTCTCATTGCGGGGACACAAAACACATTTACGGTGCTGAGCGATTCCGAGGAGCTGCGCCGCACATTACAGGCGGCCACTGCCGCCTGTATGGACAACAGAACGATCCTGCACTTTGACGGGAATCGGCTGACCCTTCGCTGCACCGGTGAGGTTGGTTCCTCCAACGCGGCATTGACGGTCATTCCTCTGACGGGACAGCCTTTCGGTGACTACTGCTTTGCGGTGGATCGGTTGGAACGCTGCCTGCGGGCACTGCGCGGCACCGTTACGCTGGGTATCGCCCAGACGGGAATGCTGACGCTCTCCACGGAGGATGCGTTCTATATGCAGACGCAGCTCCGCATGACCGCGCCGAAAGCAAAGTCTGCCTGTAAAAAAGCCGCAAAGGCTGCGTAAGGGGGCGTGCGATTGGAGATACCCTATATTTGCCGATACTGCGGCGGTATTGTCCGCCTTGTGCCGGCAGAAAGCGTCTACGGTGATTCTGCCGTGCGGCTGGGTCTGAAGGGCGAAAAGCTGTATCAATGTCAGAACTGCAATGCCAGAGTAGGTTGTCACAAGGGGACGGTTCGCCCTCTTGGTGATCTGGCCAATGAAGTGCTGCGTCTCAAGCGTATCGAAACACATCAGGTTTTCGACGCTTATTGGGCGGAGCGCGGCATGAGCCGGACACAGGCATATCGCTGGCTGGCAAAGAAAATGCACCTTCCTGAAAGGAAAGCGCATATCGGCGGTTTTGAGATGCACCAGTGCCAAAAGCTTATTGATCTGTGTCGCAGAAACATCGAAAAAAAGGAGGACGTTATTTGAACGAAATCAAGAAAAACTGTGATACCTGCACCTATGCGTTTTATACGGCGGATGTAAGCAGTGCCCCGAAAGTAAGACGACGACAGCATTGCAAGAACCCCGTCTATAACTCGAAAGAATACACGCATACGATGCTGATGGAGGACTGGAACAATGGCT
>CALDMA010000022.1 GCA_937915075.1 uncultured Oscillospiraceae bacterium | reverse complement strand
TCTCCCAGCTGAGCTAAACCCCCATCGGTTCAAGGCTTTCGCGCTCGGAACAATGGAGAGTATAGCATAGGGGAGGGCGGCTGTCAAGCCCTTTTTTCAACTTTTTTACATCGGGTAAAATGCGGCGGCGGAGAGGATGAGAGCCGCGGCGTTTTCCTGCCAAATCGGGTGCTTGACAAATTACGACGAACGTAGTATAAATAAGAAAACGACTTTTGTAGTAAAAACGGGAGGGCATTTGCATGGACGGCAGGAAGCGTTTGCCGGACGCCGAGCTGAGCGTGATGCAGGCGGTCTGGGCGCACGGCGGGGGGGTCAGCCGCGGCAACATCGAGGGCGCGCTGGCGTCCCACGGCTGGAGCGTCAACACCATCAACACCTACCTCACGCGATTGTGCGACAAGGGCTATCTGAGCGCGCGCCGCGAGGGGCGCAGCAACTTCTATACGCCGCTCGTTTCGCAGGAGAAGTACCGCGAGTTCGACAGCCGCAGCGTCCTGCAGCGGCTCTACGGCGGTTCGCTGGGCAGCTTCGTGGCGGCGCTGACGGCGGAAAAGCCGCTCGCGCAGAGCGAGATCGACGAGCTGCGGCGCTATCTGGATGAAATGAGCGGGAAGGCGGGGGAGTGAGATGGCGCCGTTTTTGCTGACGCTTTGCAAGCATTCGCTGCTCGCGGCTGCCGTGCTCGCGCTGGCCGCGATCACAAAGCCGCTTTGGCGGGAGCGTTACAGCGCGCGGTCACGCTGCGCGCTGTGGCTGGCGCTGGCGGTCTTTCTGCTGCTGCCGGCGGACTGGTCGGCGCCGAACGCGCCGGTGCGGGTGGAGCCGCCGGCGGAGCGCACGCTGCTCCTTTCCGCACAGCGCGGGCCGAGCGTGGTGCGGACCGACGAGCTGCCGCGCCGGCAGGAAACGGTCCTTAGCGGCGCAGAGGATAGGAGCCCGCTGTCGGCCGACCCGCCTGTCACGCTCGGGGACGCGGATAGGACCGCGCCGGACAACAGCGGGAAAAGCATTTCACTCACAAGGCTCCTGTTCCTCCTTTGGGCGGCAGGTGCGACAGGCTATATCGCTTTACAGATATTAAAATACAGCCAATTCTGCCGCTCTGTGCGCCGCTGGCAGCGGGAGACGACACGGGAGGACTATGCGCGGCTGCTCGCGGACGAGTGTGCCGCTCTGGGCGTGAGGCGGCCGCGGCTCCTTCTCTGCGAGGCGGTGGGGACGCCGATGATGACCGGACTATTTCATCCCATTCTGCTTCTGCCGCACGAGGACTACGAGCCCGCCGCGCTGCGCTTCATCCTGCGCCACGAGCTCTGCCATCTCAAGCGGCACGACCTTGCCTATAAGCTCCTGCTGACAACGGCGAACGCCGTCCACTGGTTCGACCCGCTCGTCTATTGGATGCTGCGGCAGGCGGACGAGGATGTGGAGCTTGCCTGCGACAGCATGGCGACCGAGGGTATGGCGCGCGCGGAAAGGACCGCCTACGGCGAAACGCTGCTCGCGGCGGTGCAGGCGAAGAGCGCGCCGGTGCCGATGACGACGAGCTTCGGCAGCACGGCGGAGCGGCTCAAGCGCCGGGTCGCGAACGTTCTCGGCGGGAAGAAAAAGCATGGGCTGTGGCTTGCGGCGCTCGCCGTCGCGGTCGTGGCAGCTTCCGCGCTGCTGATCGCGTGGCAGAACGGCACAGATGCGAAAACGAAGGACACGGACGGCTGGCTCACGATGGAGGAGTATGCCCTCGACCGTGCCGACGCGGTCCGCGAGAGCGGCGTTGCCCTGTTTCCGTGGTATGGCGGCGCGGTGACCGCTGCGGTGAGCGACGTGCGGGAGACCAAGCTGGCGTGCGCTGCCGTGCTGGACGGCGTTTTCCCGGAGCTGGACGGCAGACCCGAGCTGTGGTTCTACGACTACGCGGTGCGCTTTGCGGACGAGGAGAGCCTTCCGCTGACCGATCAGGAGGATTGGTACAGCATGGACGGCGGCTGGTACGGCAGGATGGAGACCGATGTGCTCGTTGTACTTGCAAATGAGGCCGGCTATCGTGTTTTGTACACCGGGACGTTGTCGGAAATGGTGAAAGATTACCCAAAGGATTCCGGCAGGACGTACTACCGCGAGGCGCTCTACGACTGGTGCGCCGACTACCTTGCGCTTGACGAAACCGCCTATCCGCGCTATCTGCGCAGGGTCACGCTGACCTATACGGACGGGACCGGCAGTGCGGTTCGAGAGACCGCCGCGCTCCGCCGCTGCGAGGGCGACGGCTGGTTTGTTTATGCGCCGGCCGACTGGACATTCACGCCGCAGTGGCTGGAATGGAGAACGCCCTACGGCACAGAGGGAGAGGCATACTTTGAGGTCACAAGGGCAGACGGAAGCATGGAGAACATCAAGGCGTACTACGCCTCCATCGGCGCGTGACGCTTTGAGACCGACCTGAGCGCACCGCTGGACTATTACTATAATGTAGGTGGCGGCTATGATGCCGCATACGGCTACGCGCACGAGGAGCTGTATTTTGTCCCGATCGACGACGATCACTGCTATGTGCTCTCCTGTTACTCGGTGAACGGCGTTACGTCGGCGGAGGACAAGGCGCTGCTGCGCGCCGCGCTCACGAGCTTTACGCCGGACGAGAGCCTGCGCTACACGCCGGAGCGGGCATTTCAATATGAGATCGACTGTCTGGCGCATGGCACATGGACGAAGCTGACATTGCTCGACGGAGGACAGGCGCTTGGCGCGTGCGAGAACCGCTTTGCTGAGGAAAATGGGCAATGGGCATTGGGCCAATATACCTACACACCGTGGGAGAATGCCGTGTACGCGGGCGGAGACAAGGCGATCCGCTTGACCGTTTCCGACGGGTGCTATCTGGAGGTCTACGAGGACTCCAACCTCATTTCGTACTGCCGGAGCGACGGCTCGCTGCTCGGCCGTTATATGGCGAGCGGCGCGGGCCTCGGCGACGGCTCTATCGTGCCGGTCGAGGGGACCTCGCTTTACGGCGTGGTGCGCGAATGGTACGACGTGCTGGAGCTTGCCGATGTGCGTCGTGCGCCGGTGATCTTGATCGCCGACGAGGGGCAGTCGTGGCAGGAGGCCGCGCAGAGCTGGGCCGACACCTACTGGAGCGCGCTGACGCGCGTGTCGGAGGACAATGTTTACCATTGCCGCTTTGTGAGGGCAAAGGCGTACAGCTTCCTGAGCGAGGAAGGAAACGAACAGATGCGCCGGCTCGGCAAGCTGGGAGAGGGCGAGTACGGCTTTTATATGAATGGGTACTTCGTCCCCACGCACCCGGAGGAGCTGACGGCGCGCTATGATGAAAATGAGATGCAGCCGGTGGAGGCGGGAGACGGCCTGCCCGCGGGGACCTATACCATGTTCTACCGCTGCAGGCTTATCGAGGCGGACGGCGGCTGGTACGGCGAGATCCTCGGCAACGGCAGCTGGTAAGAAAGAGAGAAGAGAGGTAAGGGCATCATGCACCGAAGACTGTTCTGCGAGCTTTCGCCGCTCGCGTACCGCATCTCGGTCGAAAAAAGCTGTGCGCTCCGCACGCTGCGCGACGGATTTTCCGCTGAGCGCTTTCCGAGGCTGCGCATGGAAGCGCCGCTTCCCGCGCTCGTCTGCCGGCACAATTCGCTCATCCGCCGCACGCTCGGCAGGGTCGATCCGGTCCTGCAGGACAATAAGGCGGTCAACCTCGCGCTGGCCGCGCCGAGGATCAACGGCATTCTCATCCGCCCGGGCGAGACGTTTTCATTCTGGCACCTCGTCGGGCGGCCCAGCGCCGCGAACGGCTACCGCACCGGCATGGTCATCGCCAACGCGCAGACCGGCGAAGCCGTCGGCGGGGGGATGTGCCAGTTCAGCAACCTGATCCATTGGATGGTGCTTCATGCGCCCCTGACCATCACGGAGCAGCACCACCACGACCAGTTCGACCTCTTCCTGGACTTCGGCCGTCAGGTGCCGTTCGGCACGGGCACGTCCATCTTCTATAACTATCTCGACTACCGCTTCCGCAACGACACGGAGCAGACGTACCAGCTTCTTGTCCACACGACGACCACGCACCTGTGCGGCGAGCTGCGCACGGATGCGCCGCTTGCGGTCAAATACCACATCGCGGCGGAGAACGAGCGCTTCGTGCGTGAGGACGGCGTTGTCTATCGCTGCGGCGAGGTGTATCGGACGATGGTGGATAAGACCACCGGGAACGCGCTCTCGCGCGAGCTGCTGCGGCGCAACCATGCCCGCGTGCTCTACGATACGGCGGGGCTGGAGATCAGGGACCGGTAAAAAGGAGGGCTTCCCGATTTCGGGGAGCCTTTCTTTTTGAAGATTTCGGAAACTTTTTGCTTTTGTGTTGCACGCGGCGGGACAAGCGTGGTATACTAAGACGAATTATCACAAATGAGGCGATACGATGCGTATTGATATTTTAGGCGTTGGCTTTGACAATCTCACCATGACCGAGGCCGTCGCGCGCGGCTGCGAGCTGCTTGCGGGCGAGGGTACACACTATGTGGTGACGCCGAATCCCGAGATCGTGGAGACCTGCCGCGCGGACGCGGAGGCGATGGCGGCTGTGAACGGCGCGGACCTCGTGCTGCCCGACGGCATCGGCGTCATCTACGGCGCGAAGCTCCTCGGCACGCCGCTCAAATCCCGCGTGCCGGGCATTGAGTTCGGCACGGCGATGCTCGCGCACTGCGCGGAGACCGGAAAGAAGGTCTATCTTTTCGGCGCGAAGCCGGGCGTGGCGGAGCAGGCGGCGAAGAACCTTTGCGAGAAGCTGCCCGGGCTGCAGATCGCCGGTACGCACGACGGCTATTTTACCGACGCGGAATCCGATGCCATCGCCGCGGAGATCCGCGCGAGCGGTGCGGACATGGCGCTCGTCTGCCTCGGCGCGCCGAAGCAGGAGAAGTGGATGGCGCAGTACGGCGCGGCCGCGGGCGCGAAGCTGCTGCTGGGTCTCGGCGGCTCGCTGGATGTGTTCGCGGGCGTGGCGCAGCGCGCGCCGGAATTCTACTGTAAGCACAATCTGGAGTGGTTCTATCGGCTCATCAAAAACCCGTCCCGCGTGGGACGCATGATGAAGCTGCCGCTCTTTCTGGTCCATGTCGCGGGGGAGAAGCGGAAATGAACAACGGAAAACTCATTGTCTTTGAGGGGACGGACGGCTCCGGCAAGGCCACGCAGTCCAGACTTCTCTTTGAGCGGCTGGAGCGCGAGGGCGTGGACTGCCGCAAGCTCAACTTCCCGCGCTACGGCGAAAAGTCCGCCGCGCTCGTCGAGCTGTACCTCGGCGGCGCGTTCGGCTCGCATCCCGATGATGTGAACGCCTACGCGGCCTCGACCTTCTACGCTGTGGACCGCTACGCCTCCTACAAGCAGGACTGGGGCGGCTACTACGAAGCGGGCGGGCTGCTCATCGCCGACCGCTACACGACCTCCAACGCGGTGCATCAGGCGTCCAAGCTGCCGGACGGCGAGCGGGAGAAATTTCTCGACTGGCTCTTCGGCTTTGAGTACGGGCTGCTCGGGCTTCCCGAGCCGTCGCTGGTCTTTTATCTCGACGTTCCGACCGAGGTGACCGAGCGGCTCATGCGCGAGCGCGAAAGGGCGACGCACACCGCCGCCGATATCCACGAGGCGGACGACGCCTACCTGCGCGAGTGCCGCGAGAACGCGCGCGGGGTCGCCATGCGCTGCGGCTGGCAGCGCGTTGACTGCACGCGCGGCGGTCGGATGCGCGGCATCGAGGACATCCATGAGGAGGTCTACGCGCGCGTCAAGGCGCTGCTGGGCTGAGGGCCTGTCCCGCGCGGCGGCGTGTGAAAAGGGACGCGGTGCGTCCCATCTTCACAGGAGGATCGAGCGCGCTTAACAGCAGCAGCCGCTGTTGCTGTTGTTCCCGCAGCCGCAGCTGTTTCCACAGCCGCCGCAGCCGAAGAGGACCAGGATGATGATCAGGATCAGCCACACGCAGGAGCAGTCATTGTTGTTGCACATTCACATTTCACCTCACTTGTCATGCTCTGCCTTATCCTATGCGGAAAAATGCAAATGGGGGCCTGACCGCTGAAAAAACTTTTAGGATTCTTGAAAAGGAGTGCTGTTCTTTTATGGATCACGAGGAAAAATACAACACCGCGCGATGGGACGCCGGGCAGGTCCGCCGCGAGGGCGGCGAGCGCCCGACCCATTCCGCGCAGAGCGCCGCGAGCGCGGAGCGCCGCCGGCGGAACCGCCGCAAGGGCCGCGAGCGCCGCTTCCTGCTGTGGCTGATCTTTGTGGTCGCCGTATCGGCGATCCTGGCGGGCGTCGGCTGGCTGCTGGCGAACGATATGTGCGCGTTCAATAAGGAACCGATCACCGCGACCATCGAGGTCACGAAGGACGACGATGTCAACTCCATTGCGACCAAGCTCAAGAGCGAGGGACTGATCGAATACAAATGGTTCTTCAAGCTCTTCGGCGCGGTGCGCCACGCGGGCGATAAGATCGGCATTGGCACCTATGAGCTCAACACCGATATGGACTACAACGCGCTCATTCAGGGCATGAGCAACCGCAACGCGACCATCAACGCCGACACCGTCACCGTCACGATCCCGGAGGGCTACAGCGTGCGGCAGATCGTTTCGCTGCTGGCCAAGTACGGTGTCAACAGCGAGGAGGCGCTGCTCGACGCGGTGGAGCGCGGGAGCTTCGACTACAGCTTCCTCGATTCCGGCAAGTCCGGCATCGCAAAGCTCGAGGGCTACCTCTTCCCGGACAC
>CALDMA010000021.1 GCA_937915075.1 uncultured Oscillospiraceae bacterium | reverse complement strand
TGGAGGTGACACCCAGATTTGAACTGGGGAATGAGGGTTTTGCAGACCCTTGCCTTACCACTTGGCTATGTCACCGTATGGAAAAAGGAGCAAATGCTTTGCTCCTTTTCTTTTGTGGAGCGGGCGACGAGGAAAGCGCCGCTGCGCCGCCTGCGGCGGATAAAGCGAGGTGCTTTCGAGGAAGCGGCACGATCGGCGCACACCTGAAAAGGCGGGCGGGGATCGTATTGCCGCGACGGTGAGCGCCGAGACGCCCGTGAAATGAAATGGAGCGGGCGACGAGGCTCGAACTCGCTACCTCCACCTTGGCAAGGTGGCGCTCTACCAGATGAGCTACGCCCGCAAATGGTGCCTCCGGTCGGAGTCGAACCAACGACACGCGGATTTTCAATCCGCTGCTCTACCAACTGAGCTACAGAGGCATATCAAGCCGCTGTTGCAGCCTGATAATGGCGACCACGAAGGGACTCGAACCCTCGACCTCCGGCGTGACAGGCCGGCGTTCTAACCAACTGAACTACATGGCCACATTTTGGTGGGAACAACAGGGCTCGAACCTGTGACCCCCTGCTTGTAAGGCAGGTGCTCTCCCAGCTGAGCTATGCTCCCCACTCGAAGCCGTCTTACGAACGGCAAGGGTTATTATACTAAATCCCCCTCGCCGTGTCAACAATTTTTTCGAGACTTTTGAAACTTTTTTTGACCCGGCGGAAGGGCGCGGTATGCGCGCCCTTACTTGCCGATTTTTTTGAGTTCGTCGATCATGCCCTGCAGCTCCTCGCCGGAGAAGCTGTGGATGCGGTCGCAGAACTGGCAGGTGAGGTCGGCCCGGCCCTGCTCGCGCAGGATGTCCTCCAGCTCCTTCGAGCCGAGGGAGAGCAGCGCGCGCTCTGTGCGCTCGCGCGAGCAGTAGCAGCGGTATTCGATGGGCGTCGTCTCCAGGATCTCGAGATCGAAATCGGAGAGCACCGTGCGCAGGAGGTTCGCCGGATCGGGATCGTCGCGGAGCTGATTCGTCACGCTGGGCGCGGCGTAGATGCCGCCCTCGACCTTGGCGATGGTATCCTCGCCCGCGCCGGGGAGGAGCTGGATGAGGTAGCCGCCGGCGGCGAGCACGCTGCGGTCGCGGTCGACCAGCACGCCAAGGCCGCAGGCCGAGGGGATCTGCTCGGATTCGACGAAGTAGGCAGCCAGATCCTCGGCGATCTCGCCGCCGAGCAGGTCGACCGTTCCGACGTAGGGCTCCTTGAGCCCGAGGTCCTTGATGACGGTCAGGGTGCCGCCGTGGCCGACGGCGCTGCCGACGTCCAGCTTGCCGTCCGCGCGCAGGGGAAGCTCCACAGAGGCGTCCTGCACATAGCCGCGCACGTTGCCCTCGGCGTCGGAGACGGTGAGGATGGTGCCGAGCGGGCCGTCGCCCTTGATCTGGAGCGTGACGCTCTCGCCGCTGCCCTTGAGGGCGTTGCCCATCATGGAAACGCCGGCGAGCGCACGGCCCAGCGCCGCGGTGGCGACGGGGCTGGTGTGGTGGATCCGGCGGGCGCGCTCGGTGAGCGCGCGGGTGTAGACGGCCGTGGCCTTGACCATGCCGTCCCTGGACATGGCTCTTACTAATGTGTCGTTCATAAAATCACTCTTTTCGGATACAGGAAATATAGATGCGCCCATCTGTTTCGTTCGGGGCGCGGAGACGGCAGTCACCGCAGACGCGGATATCGCCGAAGCCGGCGGCGGTCAGCCACTCGGTCAGCTCCGAAACGCTGTACCAGCGCTGGCGGTGCTCCTCGAAGCTGCGCTCCCACGCGCCGTCCGCGCGGGCGGAGAAAATGTCAACGTAATAATCCAGCAGGCGCGAGCGGCGGGAATACTCCGTGCGCCACACGCAGTAGACGTCCTCGCGTTCGTCGAGCCAGACCTGACCGTCCATCGCCTCGAGCTTGCCGAGAGCATGAACGTCGAACACGAGCGAGCCGCCGGGCGCGATGAAGAGGTGCAGGCGGCGGAAGGTCTCGCGCACCTCGCGCGATTCGGTGAGGTAATTGAGGCTGTCGAGGCAGCAGATCGCCGCCTCCACCGTGCCGTAGAGGTCCAGCTCGGGCATGGACTGGTGCAAAAACAGCGGCGGGACGCCGGTGAGCGTCTGCGCCTTCTCGCGCGCCTCGAGCAGCATATCCTCCGAGCCGTCCACGCCGATGAGCTCGTAGCCGCGCTCGGTGAGGAGAGCGGTCATCGTGCCGGTGCCGCAGGCGAGGTCGAGCACGGTGTGGACCGGAATGTGACTGCGCAGGAAGAGCTTTTCGACGAAGGCGGCGCGCTTTTCGTAGCCGACATCCTGCGTCAGCTCGTCGTAGGAGGCGGCGAGGGCGGAATAGCTTTCCATCACTTCTCGCCCTTCATGCGCGCGAAAATGCGCTCGTAGCCGCCGTCGGAGTCGGTCAGCGAGCGGGCCACGCGCGAGATCGTCGCGCTGGAGGCGCCGGTGCGCTCCAGGATCTCACTGTAGACCTTGCCCTGCGTGAGCATCCGCGCGACCTCAAAGCGCTGCTCCATCGCGCGCAGCTCGGCGATGGTGCATACGTCGCGGAAGAAGCTGTAGCACTCCTCCTCGTCCTTCAAAAGCAGAATGGCCTTATAAAAGTCCTCATTTTTTTCTTTCTTTCCGATGCGGTTTCCCGGTGCAGCCATGATAGACCCCTCCGAAATATGACAGTAGTGCGCCCTGCGCACCCTGCTTTATAGTTTAACAGAACAGAGCATGAAAGTAAAGGGCGGAAGTGTGAACTTTTCGCATTTTCCGCGGCGGAACCGCCTGCACGAACGCTTCATACATTGGAGTGAGAAAAAAAGGGAGGACGGTATGGAAAGAGAGCTTCTGCGGCTGTCGGAAACGCCGCTGCACCTGGAGAAAACGTGGGAGAGCGGCGGCGTACCGGTGCTGACCGCCGAGGTGACGCTGCCACGCTGCGGAGGAAAGGACCGCCGCGCGCGGCGCTTCGACCGCTACTACCGCCAATACGCGCGTGCCTATCTGAAATACTGCGAGGCGGAGCTGCTGCCCCGTGCCGCCGAGACGATGCGCACGGCGCTGGAACGCAGCGCACCGTGGAGCTGCGCCCGCGCGGCGCTCACCTATCGGGTGACGCTCGTGCGGGGAGAATTGCTGAGCCTTTATACCGAGGGAAGAGAGGAGCAGCTGCCGCCGCGGCTCACGCTCCGCCGCGCGGAGACGTGGGATCGGCGCACGGGCTTTCTCCTGCCGCTCACGGCGTTTTTTCCGCCGAAAACAACAGCGAAAAAGCAGCTTGTCCGCGCAGCAAGGGAAACGGCGCGGGAGCAGATGGAGGTGGGCACGGCGGCATACTATCCCAATTACGGCGCGCTGCTGCGCCGCGCGTTTTCAAACCGGAACTTTTATCTGGCGGACGACGGCCTGCACTGGTTCTATCCGATGTATTCCGTTGCGCCCGCGGCGGAGGGCATCGTGGACTTTTCGCTGCCCTACGGCGAAGCGGGGCCGCTCCTGCCGGCGGAGGAAGAAAAAGGATAGAGAGAGGCGGCCCGGCCCGCAGGCCGCGCCGCCTCTCTCCGTAGGGGGATGAGTGGTATCTAATTTTAGTAGCTGCCGAGGTCGGCGGACTTGTCGCCCTCGACGCTGACGCCGAAGACATAATCGTTGCCGGGCAGGACGGCGTTGAGGATCACGCCGCACAGGGCCGCGATGGCAAGGCCGGAGAGGGTGACGGCCGCGCCGCCGACGGTGAAGGTGATGCCGCCGACCGAGCTGAAGCCCAGGCCGCTGACGAACATGACCGCCGCGATGATGAGGTTGCGGGACTTGGTGAGGTCGACCTGATTCTCCACGATGTTGCGCACGCCGACCGCGGAGATCATACCGTAGAGGATGAAGCTGACGCCGCCGACGATGGCGGAGGGGATGGAATTGACGAGCGCGTCAAATTTGGGGGAGAAGCTCAGGATGATGGCGTAGATGGCGGCGAGGCGCACGACGCGGGGGTCGTAGACCTTGGAGAGGGCGAGCACGCCGGTGTTCTCGCCGTAGGTGGTGTTGGCGGGGCCGCCGAACATACCGGCCAGCGCGGTGGCAAGGCCGTCGCCGACGAGGGTGCGGTGCAGGCCGGGGTCCTCGATGAAGTTCTTGCCGGTGGTGGAGGAGATGGCGGAGACGTCGCCGATGTGCTCCATCATGGCGGCGATGGCGATGGGGGCCATGACGAGGATGGCGGAGACGTCGAACTTGGCCATGACGAACTGCTGGAGACCGATCAGGTTCGCCTTGCTGACGGAGGCGAAGTTGACGAGCGGCTGCATCACGCCGTCCGCGTCAGGCAGCTGCACACCGCAGGCGGTGGCGACGAGCGCGACGAGGTAGCTGCCGACCACGCCGAGGAGGATGGGGATGATCTTGACCATGCCCTTGCCCCAGATGTTGGCGACGACGATGATGGCCATGGCGACGAGCGCGAGCCACCAGCAGGTCGCGGCGTTGTTGATCGCGGAGCCGGAGAGGTTCAAACCGATCATGATGATCATGGGGCCGGTGACGATGGGCGGGAAGTAGCGCATGACCTTCTTCGCACCGAGCATCTTGAACAGCAGCGCGAGCACGAGGTAGAGGAGACCCGCGATCACGATGCCGCCGAGCGCGTAGGCAAGCTTTTCCTCACCGCTCATGCCGGCGTATTTGCCGGCGTCCAGCTTGGCGACGGTCTCGAAGCCGCCGAGGTAGGCGAACGAGGAGCCGAGGAACGCGGGGACCTTCATCTTGGTGCAGACGTGGAAGAGGAGCGTGCCGAGACCGGCGAAGAGCAGCGTGGTCTGGATGGAGAGCGGCAGGCCGTAGCCCTGCACGAGGATGGGGACGAGCACCGTCGCGCCGAACATGGCGAACATGTGCTGCAAGCCCAGCACCAGCATTCTGGGCGTGCCGAGCTGGCGGGCGTCGTAGATGGCTTCGTGTCCGAGTTCTTTCTTCATGTGATTTTCCCTCTTTCTTCTGATTTTGATGTATGTTCCTATTTGACCAAACGACTCAGCGCCCCGCGCGGGCAAAAAAAGAGACCGGTAAAAAATTACCGGTCAAAGGAAACAATAACGTTATCGGCAAAAATGGCGCCGATAAAAACAGAAACACCGACGGGAAGGAATTTCTTTTTGTACACATACTGCGTCATGGCTG
>CALDMA010000020.1 GCA_937915075.1 uncultured Oscillospiraceae bacterium | reverse complement strand
TTGGACCGAAGCAGCAAAGAAAGGTTTCACAATTGAAAACCGCTATTCTCCGCGCAGACTCTTTTGAGCAAATTCTCAGCGCATCTGATATTCTCTCCCTTGAAGAATATCAGGAAAAGTACCGCGGCAGGCTCTTCTGCTGCACGCCGGGCTGCCCTGCTAAGGTCAAATGGGCAAGCTACAACGGAAGGACTCCCTTTTTTGCCACATGGCCCCACAGTCAGCACGACCCAAGCTGTCCCTACGCCTTTGAGCGAGACCCCTCCAAAAATACGGAGCGCGCAGTCGAAACCTTTAAGACCCGTATTTCGCTGGAGCACAAGCAGCGCGCCCTGCGCGATGCCAACAAAAAGCTGAAGCAGGCGGACGGAGAGCTTCCGCCCGATCCGCCGCGTAATACCAAGCCAAACCGCAGCCATCCCAATGGAGCAACGGAGGTTTCTCGTCAAGTACCATCTACGGACCCCGACGCTCCTCCGGAGCAGCGCGGCAAAAAGGCTGTGAGGCTTTCACAGAAGGGCTGCCGAAATCTCAGCCCTAAAAACCACGGCAAGGATCTGACGGTTTATGGACATATCATTGATGCCGAGCTTCGGGAGCACAGCGTCCGTTTCCTTTATGACACCGGTGACGCAGCCCCCGTCGGCCTGCTCTTTTACACACCCTTCCAGATCAGCTCTGCACAGCGCTATGGCTGGGTCCGCCAAATCGCGCAGCTGCTCCGGAAGGGAAAACTCAAAGATCTTGCGGTATCCTGTCTGGGAAACTGTTCTTATGATGCAGGTATCTACACTATACAGGTTATGGATTCCGACTCGATCTCAATCAATGGCAAGTCCCTGCCGGCCTTCTACGCCTCGCTTGAGGACCTGCTCAAGCCAGAGGACGCAACCCATAAAAAGCGCAGCGACGCGCCCCGATCCCTCTTCCTGTAATGCAATGCGGCAGACGGTTTTCGTCTGCCGCATTCTCTATCCCGCCGCGAGCCCCTGCACACTGCGCCAGCGGCAGCCACCCATTTACTGGGAACCGCCTCGCTCATCCCCGGATCAGCATTTGTACGGTCTTTCTTTCCGCCTCCGTCAGCTTCGGATAGTCCGCAAGCACGACGTTCGCTTCCTCGCCGCTTTCCACACGGCGCCTCACCACACGAATAAGCAGCTTCAAAGCCAGCGTCATTCGCCCTCACCTCCAAACAACAGCGCCGCAACGAGCGCCTCCAATTCCTCGATACGCGTTTTGTCGCTTGGGTGCGCCGCCCTCCAGTCCGCGCGCAGCGTCTCTGAACAATCCGCCTTGCTGCTTAGCTCGCAATTCTCCGCAAGAGGGGCGTAGGTACGCAGCCCGCCGTCCTCCCCCAGCGCCGTCACGCTGTCCGCCGTGCAGCTCTGCACATTTTCGATGGTCAGCATGGGCGTATTCGTCCCGATTTTGTAAAGATAAACCGTCATTCTGTTCTCCCCTCAGATCAGTGTTCCGGCGGCGGAGATGATATAGCCGCCCCCGTCTTTGCTGTTGTAGCTCCCTCCCAGTGTATTGGAAGCGCTCTCGTTCAGCACCACGCAGCCCCCGTGCCAGATCCATATCCCGCCCGGGCAGGTATACGAGTCACCCTCCGCCACATGGAAAACTGCCGTGCCGCTTATACTAAGGACGACAACATACGCCCCGCCGGAGAATGAGCAGCCG
>CALDMA010000019.1 GCA_937915075.1 uncultured Oscillospiraceae bacterium | reverse complement strand
AGGAAATTATCATCGCCCAGACTCAAATTATTTTCCATCAAACCTCCATACCAACAAAAGCGGCGGGAACATACCCCGTCATGTGTCGCGTTTGTTTTACCGTGCCGCTCACGGCAAGGGGCATTTCGCCAGGAATCACTACAAATTAGGCCAAATACACCGGAATGAACTCTTTTACTCCCTCTTTACTGCAAACCGCAAGGCACTGGCACGGATCTCCCGTCAGTCGCTTAGAAACAGTATAGTCGTCACCGCTCCCACACAGGCTTCCGCCTTGCAGCACCTTCACATCATTCACTTCCGTATACATCGGGAAATGCTTATGGCCCACGCAAACCGCATAGGGAATTTCGCCCAACATAAACGCCAATTTCCCCATGCCATTTTGCGTAATCACGTCATTGTCCCCGTGCACAAAAGCATAACGCTTCCCACAAATCTCCATGGTCGCAAGAGAATTGTCGATGCTCGGCAGCATCTTAAAATTCTGCACATGCCCAAGAGCAGCCTTCACATACCACGCAATCAAATCGTCGTAGCGTTCACTCTTAATGGCCTTGTCCTTATTAGGATCCAGTCGCGTATGATTACCAGCGACCGATACAGCATCCACTTTGACGAACAGCCTGCACAGCTGACCAATAAAACCGGCCAGCATTTCAGAGGCCGACTGAATCTGCTCAATCAGATTCTCGCTTTCTGTCACCCGAAGACTCTGGTGGATGCCGCCTGAAATCATATCGCCCAAAATAGCCACATGGCAAACTTCGTAGCCGTGCGCTTCCTGAAGCTGTTTGATTTCCCAGAACAGTTCCCGCAGTCGTTCAACCGCTATATCCGTGTTGTACTGACCATAATCATTATGGAAGTTCAGACCGATATGCCAGTCGCTCAGCAGCACCAGCAATTCTTTTTCTGTGGTGCCGCCAATTTTCTCACAATCAAAAAAAGCCGCAGGGAGAATTTTCTCTCCACGGCTCTGAATGATTTCTTCCAAATAACTCAGTTTCTGTTCCAGCCTGGCTTCCTGCCGGATATACTGTCCATACTGAGTACGCTCGTCACGAAGCCTCTGTTTTTCTTTGGCTAACTCGATGCGGCGCTCCCGCAATGCTTCGGTCACATCCCGCGCCTGCATTTTGGAAAACACCTTCTCGTAATATGCCTTAGCTGCCTGATAAGTTTTCCTGTAAGAGCATTCCGTCAACTGATGCCCAAGAGTATCATTCAAGAACTCCGCTAATTCCGGCCACGTCCAGCCAAGCTCTTCCCGCTGCTCGCACGCCCGCCAAATGAACGCAAGTTCTTCTTCGCCTTTTTGGCGGACTGGCGTCATACGTTGCCCTCCTTCAGCTCATCCAGCGTAGGCATGGCACTAAAATCACTGCCGCGCTTGATCGTGATGGATAGGCCGGTCATACCATCCCATGCTTCCAGCACTTCGCGCAACGGATAGACGCCCACAATGTCATCATCCTTATCGCGCTCGGTAATGGTCATCTGCTCCACGTCGATCTCTGCGTTGGAAAAACTCATCTGCTTGGAAAACTTAGCCATAATACATCAGTCCTTTCTCAGCAGGCCACAAGAGCCTTCTGCTCAAAATTTTCAAGAATGTCGCCAACCTCAATCCCGGCCTCCTGGCACATAGAAACAATGCAGCTAACGCCCTTGCTCACCTCAGTGCCCTGTAAAAACTTATAACCGGCAGGAGGCTTTTGGCCTGGGTGCTGATCGCACCATGCCGTTTTACGCTTTTCAATTCCAATAGAGTGCTTATACAAAATTTCTTTGTAAAAGGAGCGCCATGCTTTGCCAAAATCACCGCCGCAAGCGCTTACAGCGTATCTCCGCACAAGCGCATTGATAACGGATCCATCTTTCCAAATCAAATTTTCTGCTACCAAAGCACGATTCGTCACAACCAGTCTTTGCCGAGTTTCTTCTTCCTCGATCCATCGCTTTGCTCGCTCAACAGGATCTGAAATCGTGTAGCTGTCCGGCTTTTGCGATACAATAGAATAAGAGCCTGTTTTCCGCAGCGAAGGAATTACTTCATGCGTAATCCATCGCTTAAAAGATCGCAGCTTACTCTGGCGCTGCTCGATGCGTTCCTCTGAAACCCCGCGAGCCTTTCTTGGCCGCATGGCAAACAATAGCGAATACAACCCTGCCTCATTAACAACAGCCATTCGTTGCTCTCCGCCAAGGGTGTGCGTTTGCGTATACCCCTTTTCATCCGCATCAAGCGCCTGCATTGCACGATTGCGATTCGTCTCGCCAAAAACGTCGCACACAT
>CALDMA010000018.1 GCA_937915075.1 uncultured Oscillospiraceae bacterium | reverse complement strand
GGAGGCAGGGCGGTTACTTCTTTTTTGCCTGAAAACACAGGCCAATAATGCCGATCACGACAAGACAGAACTCGAACAGCTCTGAATATGTAATCATAAGCATCACCCCTCTCTTGGAGGGGCAAGAAGTCCCTCCGGGATGGAGGAGCCAACCGCCTACCTTGTACCGTTGTACTGGCAGCGCCATAGATAGGATAACAAAGACTTGTCGAAAACGCAAGAAAATTTTCCGAGAGGAGGCGGCGCGATGATCTGCACAAAATGCAAGCGAAACAGTCCTGACGATGCCGTATTCTGCTGCTATTGCGGCAAGCGGATCGCGCCTGCGCCGCCGAAGCCGCGCGCCGGGAAACGCGGCAGTGGGCAAGGCTCCGCGCGCAAGCGCGGCTCAACGTGGACAGCTGTGTGGACAGTTAGCTTCCGCGTTGAGGACGGCAAGCTCAAGCAGCTGCGCCATTACAAGGGTGGATTCCCGACCAAGACCGCCGCACTGGCCTACGCTGCCAATCCGCCCGAGATGCGTGAGGTCAAGCTCCCCACACTGAGCGATTACTGGGCGCACTACGAAAGCGCATCACTGCCAAAGCTCTCTGATTCCCGGCGTATGGCTCACCAGATTGCGTGGGGCCGGTTAAAAGCGATCGCGCACCTGCCGATCAGCAAACTGACAATCCAACGCTTACAGGATACCGTAGATGCGCAGACAAGCACATACTATCCGGCTAAGGATATGCGCACGGTGCTGTCGCACCTCTATGATCGCGCGGTCGCAGAGGGCGCGGTGCCGACCAATCTCGCGCCCTACATCGAGCTGCCGCCGCTGCAGGAGAAGAAAATACAGCCATACACCAAGGATGAGATCGTAGCGTTTTGGACGGCCTACGCCAACGGCGATACTTTCGTTGGGTACATCCTGTTGATGATCTACACCGGCATGATGCCTGGCGAGCTCAAGAATTTGACGACGGCGATGGTCAATTTTGAGAAACACGAGATCGTCGGTGCCGGTCTCAAGACGGACATCCGCAAGCAGACGCCGATCGTGTTTCCCGAATTGATCGAGCCGGTGCTGCACCAGCTCTGCGATTCCACCGCCAGCCGTAAGGGAAAGGTCCTGGACATGAACGAGGACAATTTTTACGCGGAGTTCCACAACGCCGAGGCTCGCTGCGGCGTGCGCGATCTCAAGCCATACTCCTGCCGCCACACGACCGCGACCGCGCTCGCGCTGGACAATGTCCACCTCACCGTCATTAAGGAGATCATGCGGCACAGTAAAATCACGACCACCGAGCGCTACATCCACCCGGATACGATGGCGATGCATGAGGGCATCAACATCCTTGGCCGGAAAGATATGGACAGACTTAAAGGTGAGACATAGCGGGCATTGTAGCGGGCAAAATGCTTCAAATGCCTGATATTAAAGAGGCTAACTACCCCTGCTAAGGGAGTAGGGTGTGTAAAAAGCGCCGCGGAGGTTCAAATCCTCTCTTCCGCGCCAACAAAGGAAAAAGCCTACGATTGTAGGCTTTTTCCTTTGTTTTTGCCCTTTTTGATGTGGGGCATTTAGGGATGCCTTGAGACGAATCGAATCGATTCGTAGCGGGCATTATAGCGGGCATCCGCATTTTCGTTGTAGCGGGCAAATAGCGGTCAATCCTTGCCCTTGACGATGCCGCAGTAGTAGGCGGACATTTTGGCCTTGGGACCGGGGCCGTCCTCGTCGAGCAGGAAAGCCTTGGCCAGCTCCGCGAAGAACTCCGGGGTAGCGACGCCGAAATGGGAGGCGACGCCGAAGTAGTCGGAGTACATCATGTTGACGGCGATCCACCAGCACCACGGCGAGACCGTCTCGCGGCTCACGCCGAGGCTCTCGGCGAGCGAGGAGGTTTGCTCCATGCTCCAGTGTGCGCCGGAGCTGCCGTCCGTGTTGCGCATGTGCTGCGCCCACTTCTCGGCGTCCGCCTGGGTAAAATCGCCGCAGCCGCACAGGCTCGGCTCGACCTCGTCGAGCAGCATCCAGCCCTCGAGCATGGCGCGGATCGCGCCGGAGGAGCGCTCGCTGGCGGGCATGGCCATGTACTCAACGAGCGCGCCCTTGATCTTGTCCTTGTAGGCTTTGACGTGGTCTCTGGTCAGCATCTCCATGCCGCACCTCACAGCTTCTCCACGGTGACCGCGAGGTCGTTGACGACCGACTCCACGCCGCCGAGGAGCAGCGACAGGAGCGAGCTCTCGCAGCCGCAGGCGTTGCGCACGATGGCCGTGATGGCGAGGTTGGCGATGCCGTCCGCCGCGACGGTCTGGGACGCGGTCGCGCCGATAATCGCCACGCCGTCCTTCTGCGCGGTCAGGCTGACCGTGCCGGCCGCCGTGGGAGCCAGCGTCGCGGAGACGTTGACGAGGTAGTAGCCCTGCCCGCAGAGGGTGATAGCGTTTCCGTCCTGCCGGAGGTTGCAGCCGTAGCGGCGCGTTGTGGTGCCAAACGGGACGATGCCGCCGACCGCGACGGTCGGGGCGCTGACGTTGGTGGTATAGATCGCAGACTTGCTCATATTCATTCAGTCCTTTCGTAAATTTATAAAGGCGGAGCAGCTGTTGCCGCCCCGCCTTGCCTCGCCAATTAGGGCGTCAGCTGTTCGGAATTTCCGAACGGCTCAGATGTTGCCGTTGTTGTAGGCGCCGCAGCCGGCGACCGCGAACTGCGGCACGATGCCGTAGCCGTAGGGCGTGGTGCGGGGGATGCCGCACAGCGCAGCCTGCAGCTGAAGCTGGTTGATCTGGTTCTGCATGTCGGCCATGCGGTTGCCCGCGATGGCGTCAAGGATCTTCTGCGTCTGCGCGGTGGTGTTGGCGTTGATGCTCGCGGTGTTGATCGCGCCATTGTAGTTGACGCTGTCGATGCCGCGGAGCACATTGCAGCAGCACTCCTGCTGACGCGCGAAGCCCTCGGCCGTGGCGGCCTGCAGATCGCGCAGCTCGCCGAGGATGTTGTAGTTGCCGTCCTTGACCGCGGCTTGGTTGTCATAGGCAGCCTGACGCACGGCGGCGACGGTCTCGTTGTTCTGGCGCTCCAGCGCCGCGAAGTCGGTGGCGCGCTGGACGTCGCCGACCGTGGCGTTGCGGTCGCCGGTGCCGCGGTTGCCCCAGTTGCCAAAGCCGCCGCCCATCAGGGCGAGGATGGCGAAGAGCCACAGGCCCTCATTGCCGAAGCCTCCGAAGCCGCCGCCCTGAACAGCGGCGATGTCGGCAGGGGAAAGACCTTCCGTCATTGTTGTTTACCTCCGAAAATATATTTCCGAACGGTGTGCACCCCGTCTGGATCACTGGAATTGCGCGAGGATCGTCTGCGGGTCGACGCCCTGCTGCTGGCAGAGCGCATAGAACGCGCCGCGCATATCGGTGCCGCCCTGCTGCGCCTGCCGGAGCTGCGCGAGCATCGGGTTAGACTGCGCCATCTGCTCCAGCGCGGCGATGGGATTGCGCGCGGCCTGATAGGCTTTGTAGAGCCCGACGGCCCCGCTGACGTCAGGACGGCTCGGCGCTGCTGCTGTCGGCGCGGCGCTTGCCTGCGGGTTTAGCAGGCTCAGCATCGGGTTGGTGGGCACTTAACATCTCCTCCAATCTGGTCAGTCTCGCGCTGAGGTCGTCCACGCTCACCGCGGGGGCCTCGGCGTGCTGCGCGATGTCAAAGGGCGTGACGGTGAGGTATCCCGCGCCGTCGGTCCGGCAGAGCCAGACAAGGGGCGCGGTGTCGTCGAGGGCGAGCACGGAGCTGTTGGGAGCCATTTGCAGGGCCTCTGCGCCGCGTCTGCCGGTCACATGGATAATTTCATACCGCGGGGCCGCAGAAGCGCGCAGAGCGGGCGCTGTGGGCGCGGGATAGGGGTAATAGGGCTGGTATGGATTGCCTGCGGGATAGTTCATGCGCTGCACCTCCTTCTTTCTGCCTCTATGGTACAAAAAAAGAGACCGAACAAAGGGCTTGAAAAAGGTCCTTGTTCGGTCTTTCGTTTATGCGTTATTTATTTCGTCTGCGATTTTGGCAAATGCGCGCCGCCGGCGCTTCTTGACGTATTCCGGCGAGACGTGCATCTGCTCGGAGACCTGTGCGTAGGATTTGCCATATACGTCGCACTCGACGAGGCATGCCATCTCGTCGGGCGGAAGCTCAAAGGATTGGATATACGCGACGGCCCGCCGAGGGGCCATTGAGGAAAGCTGTGCGCGAATTGCCCGGTGCTGTTGGTCCATCACAACGTCCGAGGCTTGCAGAGCGCTTGCGCGGGGAGGGTTCCCTCCGCCTGTTTCCCTTTCTGCCCGAATCGGGCAAATTATTTCATGGTCGCGAGCTTGCGGATGAGGTCGCTGCCGTACTTGTAGGCGGCGAGGTAGTCCATCGTCTTGTCCTCGAGGCCGGAGCGCTTCTGGAGCTGGGCGCGGTAGTCCGGCTCGGCGAGCTTGCCCCAAAACTCCGCCTTCCACTCCGGCGCGTTCTCTCGGCCTGCCCAATAGGCTGGGCAGAGCTTGCCGGTCACGTCGAAGTGGCGGATGACGTTGCTCGCGGGAATGTTGTACTTCTTCATCAAGGAGCGTGTCAGCTCCAACGCCGCCGCAATGGTCTCCGGTGCGGGCGCATACGTCCCGTCGCGCTTCGTGTCGCACAGCTCGATGCTGATGCTGTTCGTGTTGGTGCAGACACCGTACATTGCTCCTCCGCCCGTCTGCGGGCAGGAGGGGTACTTCTTCCCACCGACCGCCCAGGCGACGCGCAGGTCCGGCACGCTCTGCACGATTTCCTTGTTGTCCACAAAGTAGTGCGCACTGCTCTTCACAACGTTGCTCGCGTAATACTTGGCGTTGTTCATTGCCGTATCGCCGTCGTTGCCGGTGTAGTGGATCACGATGAACTGGATGGCCTGCGCATTGCGCGCAGGCCCATAGTTTCCCACGTTGGCGCGGAGCTGCTTAATCTCCATTGCCGATCTCCTTCTTGTAAGCCGCCGTGGAAAT
>CALDMA010000017.1 GCA_937915075.1 uncultured Oscillospiraceae bacterium | reverse complement strand
GCGAGGAAAAGGCCGCGCTGGCCTGTACGGCCTCCCAGCCCTTCATCGACGTGCCGGATTGGTGCGTCCCCTACGTCGCCTACGCCTATGAAAAGGGCTACAGCAACGGCGTGGGAACGGACAGCCTCGGCCATTCCTACTTCGGCACGCAGCAGACGGCCTCCGCCGTCATGTATGTGGAGTTCATGCTCCGCGCGCTCGGCTACAGCTCCACCGCCGCCACCGATATTTCCGACGCGCTCGACCGCGCCGTGGCTGCGGGCGTTCTGACCGCCGGCGAGCGCACAGCGCTCCAGACCTCCGACTTCCTGCGCGCGGATGTCGCTTACCTCTCCTATTACGCGCTCCCCGTCCGCACAAGCGGCGGCGCCGCGCTGAGCCAGAAGCTCATCGACGCGGGCGTGTTCACCGCCGCCGACTACCGCGCCGCGCAGGCGCTCGTCAAAACCGCGCGGCTCGCCTGACACCCTTTTGCACGAGGCGCATACTATGGATTGAGACCGCCACGGCGGCTCTATCTTCATGGGAGGTTGCTTTTATGTGCAATAACGGTTTTGGCGGCGGCGGGTGCTGCTGGATCATCATTATCATTCTGCTCCTGATCTGCTGCTGCGGCTGCGGCGGCGGGTGCGGCAACGGCTGTGGCTGCAACAATGGCTGCGGCTGCAACAACGGCTGCGGCTGCTGAGCATCGACACAAGCTACACAAAGAGGACTGCGCTCACGCGCGGTCCTCTTTTTTATCAATATACAGTGATCTTATCCTATAAGGCCCAGATGCTCGAGCAGAATCTTCACGCCGATGAGGATGAGAATGATGCCGCCGGTCAGCTCCGCGCGGCTCTTGTAGCGCGAGCCGAAGAGATTGCCGACCCAAACGCCCGCGAGCGTGAGCACAAAGGTCGTGCAGCCGATGAGCGTGATGGCGGGCACGATGCGCACACCGAGGAAAGCGAACGAGACGCCGACGGCCAGCGCGTCGATGCTCGTGGCGACCGCCAGCGGGAAGAGCTCGGGATAGCGGATGCTCCCGCCGTGCCCGGTCTCCTCTTCCGCCTGCTCGCGGCTCTCGCGGATCATATTGCCGCCGATGAAGGCGAGCAGCACAAAGGCGATCCAATGATCCCAGCGCTCGATGCAGCTCGCGAACCGGCTGCCGAGCAGATAGCCCGTGAGCGGCATGAGCGCCTGAAAGCCGCCGAAGAACAGCGCCAGCAGCAGCGCGTCGCGCTTGTTGATCCGCTCCATGCCGAGGCCCTTGCAGATGGCCACGGCAAAAGCGTCCATCGAAAGGCCGACGCCGATCAGAAACAGTTCAAAAAATCCCATGGTTTGTCCTCCGCACATAAAAAATCAGGTACGTCGCCGCACCCGAAAACAAGACGCAGGTACGGCGAAGCCATACTTGAGTCTCGGTGTTTAAGACAAGCCAGGCCTTTCGGCCAGTCTGTTGACTTGCCACGCTCTCGCGCCATCTACTCCCTCAAAGTTCGCACAGTATAACACAAAGCAGGGGGAAAAGTCAAGGCTGGCATACCACTTTTACGCCCCTTTTACCGCATTGGCATTTCTGCAATTTCTCCGTCATTTTTCTCATTGCAAATGAAAGTAATCCGTCAAATATTCTCTTGCTAAATCTGCGGCAGTGTGCTAAACTAAAGGTAATTTTAGGAAAGGACCTCCTGTTCTTATGGAATTTTTATCGAATAAGCCGCTTTTGATCACCGATACCATCCTGCGTGACGCGCATCAGTCGCAGGCGGCCACGCGCATGACGCTGGAGGATATGCTCCCCGCCTGCGAGGTGCTCGACTCCATCGGCTACTATTCCCTTGAGTGCTGGGGCGGCGCGACCTTCGACAGCTGCCTGCGCTTCCTGAACGAGGACCCGTGGGAGCGCCTGCGCCAGCTGCGCGCGCACCTGCCGCACACGAAGCTGCAGATGCTCTTCCGCGGCCAGAACATTCTCGGCTACAAGCACTATGCCGACGATGTGGTGGACGAGTTCTGCGCCAAGAGCATTGAAAACGGCATCGACATCATCCGCATTTTCGACGCGCTCAACGACGTGCGCAATCTGGAGCAGGCCATCAAGTCCACCAAGAAGTACGGCGGACAGGTCGAGGCGACTCTTTCCTATACCATTTCTCCCATCCACAACGAGGACTACTTCGTCAAGCTCGGCCGCGAGCTGGAGGAGATGGGCGCGGATGCCCTGTGCATCAAGGACATGGCGAACCTCCTGCTGCCGATGGACGCCTACTCTCTCGTCAAGCGCCTGAAGGAGACGGTCAGCATCCCCATCCACCTGCACACCCACAACACCAGCGGCACGGGCGACATGGTCTATCTCATGGCGGCGATGGCCGGCGTGGACATCGTGGATACCGCGCTCTCCCCGCTCGCCAACGGCACCTCCCAGCCCGCGACGGAATCCCTCGTCGCCACGCTCCGCGGCACCGTGCGCGACACAGGTCTGGACCTCGGCAAGATGAGTGAGGCCGCCGTCCACTTCCGCAAGGTCGCCGAACGCCTCAAGGCCTCCGGCGCGCTCGATCCCAAGGTGCTCAACGTCGACACCAACACCCTGCTCTATCAGGTGCCCGGCGGTATGCTCTCCAACCTCATCTCGCAGCTCAAGCAGGCGGGCAAGGAGGATAAGTATTACGACGTGCTCGCGGAGATCCCCCGCGTGCGCGAGGACTTCGGCTATCCCCCGCTGGTCACGCCGTCGAGTCAGATCGTCGGCACGCAGGCCGTGATGAACATTATCTTCGGCGAACGCTACAAGAACTTCCCGAAGGAATCCCGCGCCATGCTGCGCGGCGAGTACGGCAAGCTGCCCGGCACGGTCAACGAGGCGGTCCGCGCCAAGGCCGGCATCAAGCCCGAGGACGTCATCACCTGCCGCCCCGCCGACCTCATCGAGCCGGAGCTGCCGAAGTACCGCGAGCAGTACAAGGGCCTCGCCCGCAGCGAGGAGGACGTGCTCTCCCTCGCCCTCTTCCCGCAGGTGGCGGAGAAGTTCATCAAGCTGCGCAACACGCGCCATCCGCTCGGTCAGCGCTTCATCAAGCCGCTCGAGCACGCGGAGAAGGCCGAGCGCCATGTCGCGCCGCTCTCCCGCAAAAAGTAACGAACGCCCGAAAGGAGACAGCCTCGGCTGCCTCCTTTCTTTTGCGCAAAAAATTTGTGTTTTTCCCCTTGACTCTCACACGCTGTCAGGGCTTATGCTCTTCCTGAGCTCAAAAACAAGGCACGGAGGTACCCCTATGCTGAAGATCGGAGATTTTTCAAAGCTGTCCAGAGTGAGCATCCGTATGCTGCGCTACTACGATGAGATCGGTCTCTTAAAGCCCGCCGAGACCGACCGCTTTACCGACTACCGCTACTACAGCGAGGCGCAGCTGCCCACCGTCTGCCGCATCACGGCGCTGCGCGACATGGGCTTCGGCCTGGCCGATGTCCGCGCCATCCTGCCCATCTACGACGACCGCGAACGGCTCGACGCCTTTCTCGCGGCGCGTCAGGCGGAGCTGGAGCGTCAGCGGGACGATGTGGCACAGCGGCTGCGGCTTCTGGACACAGCCCGCAAGCGGCTGAGAAAGGAAGAGACTATGAATTACGATGTGACCATCAAGACCCTGCCCGAGCGCTATGCCGCCACCGTCCGCATGACCATCCCCCGCTATCAGGACGAGGGCATGGTCTGGCAGGTCCTCTGCGAAGAGACCGACTCCATGCACCTCATCCCCACCGACCCCTGCTACTGCAGCGTCACCTTCCTTGACGGTGAATACAAGGAAAAGGACGTGACCGTCGAAGCGCAGAAGACCGTCAAGGGCCAATATCCCGACACCGAGCACGTCCGGTTCCGCACGCTCCCGCCCCTTACCTACGCCGGCTGCACCTTCAAGGGCGGCTACGAGCAGATCAACGACGTCACCGCCGCGCTCACCGCGTGGATCGAGGCGAACGGCTATGAATACGCCGGTCCGATGTTCGACATTTACCACGTCAGCCCGCACGAGACGTCGGACCCGAGCGAGTTCGTCACCGAGGTCTGCTACCCCGTAAGGAAAAAGTGATCAGATCTCCGCTGTTTTGTCCTCTTTCTCATACTTTGGTATGATTTACATTTCCGTCCGAGCGTGTATAATGGAGCTATCCGAGATAAAACCATGCCATTATGCCTTACGGAGGATGAAACGTGCCGGAGATCATCATTAAATCCGCGATCGCGGAACACTTTGAACACTTCATGGCCGGAGGGCGCGTTCTCTTTTTCAGCGCCCCCTGCGGCTTCGGCAAGACCGCGCTCGCCGAGGCCCTGCTGCGCGGGCAGGACGTCCTGCACCTGTCCGCCGGTGACGAGGGCTTCGCGCTCCCGCCCGCCGACGGCAGGTGGCGCGTTCTGCTGCTTGACGACCTGCAGAGCATGCAGGACGAGAACGACTGGAACGCCCTGTGCGAGCTGATCCGCTCCGGGACGGACCGCCGCTTCGTGCTGCTCTCCCGCGGCGCGCCGCCGGGCTGCCTGATCGCCTTCCGATATACGGGGCTGATGACCGTCCTCGGCGTGGACGACCTGCTCTTTGACCGTGAGGACGCCCGCCGTCTCCTGCACAGCTATGGCATCGAGGCGACCGAAGGCGAGCTGACCGCCATCCTGCGCGAATCCGCCGGCAGCCCGCTCGGCATCGCGGTCACGGCCCGCGGTATGTCCGGCGGAAAGCCGCTCTCGCCGGAGGTCCTTGCACAGGCCTACCGCGAGGTGTTTCTCTACTTCGAGACCGCCGTCTATCACCGCTTCGACCTTCCCATGCGCCGCTTCCTGCTGGAGCTTGCGCCGTTCGAGAGCTTCGACCTTGAGATGGCGCGCATGGTCAGCGGCAATTCCCACGCGGGCGAGCTGCTCGACTGGCTGCAGCGCAACACCACCATGCTGCGCTACGACGATCTCCGCCGCTTCCATTTCTGGCCGCAGTTCCGCGCTTTTCTCCTCTGGGAGATGGAGCGGGAATATACA
>CALDMA010000016.1 GCA_937915075.1 uncultured Oscillospiraceae bacterium | reverse complement strand
GTAAACGGCTTGCCGCCGCAGTCAAAGACCGCCGTAACGGTTTCATACTCCTGCGGCGCAGCAACGGCGCACAGCAGCTTGCAGCAGACAAGGGACATCAGCTTCTTTTCGCTCTCCGGCAGTCCGTCAAAGCCGTTGCCTGCAAAGGCCGCCGTGGGGATAATCGCGTGGTGGTCGGAAACCTTGGCGCTGTTGATGACGCGCCCGATCTCCGGCGTAAGCTCTGCGCCCTGCATAAAGGGAAGCACGGGCAGCAGCGACGCAACAAGGTCGGTTGCCGTCTGCGCCATATCCTCGGTGAGATAGTTGCTGTCGGTGCGGGGATAGGTCAGGAAACGCTTTTCATACAGGCTTTGAGCATAGTCAAGGGTCTGCTTGGCGGTAAAGCCATAAACGCGGTTGGCTTCCCGCTGCAACAAGGTAAGGTCAAAGAGCTTCGGCGGCAGCGCAGTTTTCTTCTCCTTTTTGAGAGAAACACAAACGGCCTGCGACGCTTCGCAAGCCGTTCTCAGCGCATCCGCAGCGGCAGCGTCGGAAATACGTTCACTTTCCGCGTCCACGCCGCCGTAGCCGATATGTACGATGTGGTATTTCTCCTTGTGGAACATCGTAATTTTTCCGTCGCGCTCCACCAGCAGATTCAGCGTAGGCGACAGCACCCGTCCCACATTCAGGGTCTTGTGATACAGCACGGAGAAAAGCCGCGTCGCATTGATGCCCACAAGCCAGTCTGCCCGCGCACGGCACAGCGCCGATTGATACAGCGCGTCGTATTCCGTTCCAGCTCTGCGTCCAGCAAAGCCCTCGCGGATGGCGCAGTCCTCCATTGAGGAAATCCAAAGGCGGGAAAAGGGCTTCGTGCATCCGGCCTGTTCATAGACAAAGCGGAAAATCAGCTCACCCTCGCGCCCGGCGTCACAGCCGTTCACCACCTCGGAAACGTCGCTGCGGTGCAGCAGCTCTTTCAGAACGGCAAGCTGCTTTCCCTTGCCGGGAGTAGGGGCATATTTCCATGTCTGCGGCAGAATGGGAAGATCCTCATAGCGCCACTTTTTGTATCGCTCGTCATAGCTGCCCGCGTCTGCCATGCTGATAAGATGCCCAATGCACCACGACACCAGCAGCCCGTCGCCGGAAAAATACCCGTCCTTTTGCTCCGCAGCACCCAGCGCAAGGGCAACGGTCTTTGCCACGGAGGGCTTTTCACAAATAATCAAAACGCTCATTCTTCATTCTCCTGTTCATCGGGATCGCTGGCGCTGTCTGCGTCCTCATCATCCCCGTATTCTTCGGCTTCATCATCCTCGTCAAAATCGAACTCATCCAGCTCGTCGCCGCCCTTGACGCTGGATTTCGGCTTACGCAGCTTGAAGTACCACAGCACACCGCCGCTACCCGCAGCAAGGATCAGCACAATAATTAGGATGCCGCCCGCATTGTTTTTCTTCTCCGGTGTCGCTTCCTTTCCGGCACAATTCGTCATATCCGTTTTGCAGAGGGCGCAGTTCGTATTGACCTTGCCAGCGGTACATTTTTCAGCGCAGGAGCAGACAACGGGCGTATTTTGGCTGTCGTCCTCCAACAGCGCCATCAGGTCGGCTTCGTCTACGGGATTCAAGAAATATGTCTGATAGCGTTCTTCTTCCTCGTCCAGCAGCTTGTCATAGTCGATGACGATATACAGCGTATGCCCATTTCGGGTTTCCACGGTGATAAACTGCTTATTGGTGTGTTTATCATAGAGAAGATCGCGGGTCGCGGCGATGCCATCCTCGGTGAACGGAGCGCCGGGGACAATCGTGGTGTCCTCCGGCTGCGGTTCCTCCTGCCACGTTTCGGGCGGCAGCTCGTCATCGTAGTAGTCGCCGCCGTCTGCATACGCAACGGTGGCAAAGGCCGTCATGCACAGCACCGCGCAGAGCAGCGCGGCGAATACAGAGCGAAAACGCTTATTCCTCGTCATCGGTCATGTCCTCCTGTTCGTGATAGGCGGTTTCCACGGGCGGCGCGTCGTTGCCGCCGCCGCGCAGGAAGTTCATCAGCTCGTCACGGCTCATGCACATAGAGCGGACAAGATTAACGATTTCAAAGTTTTCCTGCTCGGTGCGTTGGGCTTCCAGCTCTTTCAGTCTGTTTTGGTACTCGGTGATTTTGCCGCGGGTCTTTTCGATCTCACGGTCAATGCGGTCAATTTTGCTCATAGCCATAGATTAGCAGCTCCTTTCATTCAACTGCTTTTCGTAGCGGTATTTCATTTGTGCCGGATAGAGCGGCTGGGCAGGACGGCGGCTGCCTGTCCATGCCTTGCCGCCCGCAAGTCCGGCGTTCGTCCAGCCTGCGGCGCGTAGGCTCGCACCGCTTTCGGTGTCCAAGGTGTAGGTAATGATTTTACGGTAGCCCATCGCCCGCGCAGCCCGTGCCGCTGCCGCATAGAGGATGCTGCAAGCGTTCTTCGTGCCATCGCTGCATAGGCGGTTGACCTCCAGCGTAAAGCCGTCGTCCAAATAGCGGCTCACAGGCCGTCCCACAATGGCAACGGCGCAAAGCCGCCCATTTTCAGAACAGCCAATGGAAAACTTGTGTCCGGCGACGGGCTTGTGGTGGCGGTGATGCTGCCGCACAAACTCGTTCGCCTGCGCAAGAGAAACAGGGATCAGCGTCAGCATAGCCGCCCTCCTTAGTTGTACGGCGGTCTGGCATAGGCGTAGAAATGCGCCTGCCAATAGCTGCTGTTCAGGTTGGAATAGGAGATCGGATCTCCGCAATGGATCATCATGGAATTGCCGACGTAGATTCCCACATGGCTAACGCCCGGAGTATCGTATGTCCCGACGAAAAACACGAGGTCGCCCGGCTGCGGGTTGGAAACAGGGGTGGAAATGTTGTAAAGTCCCTGTGCGCCCAGTCTGCCCGTATTGCACACGCCGCTGTTTGTCAGCACCCAGCTCACGAAGCCGGAGCAGTCAAAGGAGGTGGACGGGCTGCTGCCGCCCCACACATAGGGGTACCCTAAATATTTTTCGGCTTCTGTGATAACGGCGGCAAAGGTTTCGTCCTCCATTGCAGAGGGCGGGATCTCATATCCCTCTGGGCGGTTTGTGATGTACTTGGGGATATACTCGCTATCCCCGAACAGCTCCGGCTTGTTGCCCAGCACCGACATATACAGCGCATATTTGGACAGCGTTTCTTCGTCCATGATATAAACGGGGATATGCGAGAGATTGAAGTTTTCCAGCTCGACGGTGCAGATGTAGTAGTTATACGGAACTTCTACCTCGTACTCGTTGCCCGCACTGTCTGTCCGGGTAACGGTGCGGTAGCGCACCTCGGTCACGACGGTTTCTGTGAGAATATATTGCTTTTCAAAGAGCATTTGCAGCGTCCCCTGCACCTCGCTTGCCGTCCATGCGCCGTCATGTAGCGCGGAGAGGATCGATGCCAGGACATAGGGATCGTGCTTGATCTCGTCAAGGTCATAGTGGTATTCGTCGTAATCATGGGTGCGTTCATAGGTGTCGAGATATTCTTGCAGCTCGGCTTCCAGCGCACAGTAGGCGGCTTCGGCGGCAAGAATGTCCGCGTCCTCCGACTGATAGCTGGATGCCGCCACACCGCCGCCAGCCGCGCCCACCAGCGCAGAGCAGGATTGCAGCCCGCCGATCAGCATGACAATCAGCAGGAAACCAGCCAGAACGACCAGCACACCTTTCCAATGGCGGGCAACGAACTCCGCTGCTTCCTTTGCCTTTTCTGCCGCTTTTTTCGCTGCCGTCGCGGTGGCTTCTGCGGTTTTCTCGGCGCTTTTGGCGGTAGCCTGTGCGGTACTGCCCGCAGTCTTTGCCGTTCTTGCAGCCTTGGCATACTCACGCTTTAGACGCTGCTTCTGGAAAAAGCGATTAAGCGGATTGCCGGAGAGCATTTCAGGGTTATCATGCAGCGCCTTTTGGTAGAGATATTCTGCATTGGCATTTACGGCTTTACGCTCGGCCTTTTCCGCAGCGCGGTAGGGGTTCAGCTTGCGGTGACGGCGCTCCCAGCGAATTGCACCGCCTGCGCCATGCTCGGCAAGTTCTTCGGCTTTGTGCCCACTTTCCACGCCGACGTTTTCATGCTCGACCTCATGGATTTTTCCGTGCGCCTGTACTGCGACCTCCCGCAGCGGACGGCCTAACGGATTCGGTTTCAGCTTGGGCGGGGACTTATCCACGGTATCAAAGCGCAGCTTGGCCTTGGCTGTGCCGCTGGCTTCATCAAAGACACGCTCCTTGCGCAGCACCCGTTTCTTGGGGATCGCTGCCTGCGCCGCATCCAGCTTGTCGGCGGCCTTTTCCGCACGGTGGATATGCTTGTGCAGCTCCGGCGCGGCGCGTTCTTCCTCGGAAAACTGCAAACGAGATGCAGAATACCGCTGCTGCGCCGCATCGCGGGACATCCGCGCCGTCTGACGCGCCTTGTGTGCGTCATGCTCTGCGGCCGCACGGTCAAAGAGCTTTTCCGCTGTACCGCCCGGCGCGGCGGACGTTGGAATGTCCTGCGGAAGATGGGAAACGGGGCTGCCGCCCTGCGGCTGAAACGGCTCGGCGCTTGGCTGCTGCGGTTTTGGCTGCTCCTTTTCCGGCTCTTTTTGCTCCTGTGGGCGAAGCTGCCGCCCGTGCTTGGGGGCATCCTCTGCCGGATTCATAGGCGCGTCGCGTTTTCCCATCTGGACAGGCTGCCCATCCGGGGAAAGCTGCTTCTCCGCGTCACGCTCGGAAATATGGATTTCTTCACCCGTGGTCTGATTGTCCAGCACCGCGCCGTCGCGGGTCATGCGCTGGGTGAACTTATCGCGGGGCTTAAATTCTTTCAATGGGTATCACCTCCGATCCGTTCCCGTGCAAGGGAACAAAACTCCGTGTTCAGTTCAATGCCGATGTAATGCCTGCCGTGCCGCTTTGCCGCAAGCCCCGTCGTGCCGCTGCCCATGAACGGGTCAAGGACAATGCCGCCCTTTGGACAGCCTGCCAGAATACAGGTTTCCGCCAGCAGGGGCGGATAGGCAGCAAAATGCCCGCCCTTGTAAGGCACGGTGTTGATAAACCACACATCGCGCTTTGCCCGGACGGGTGAGATCATGTCGTCGGTGATGCTGCCTTTTTCCCTCGGCTTATTGATATTCTGTGTCTGCGGCTGTCCCGGCACGGGAGCGGAGTATTTGCCCACGCCGCGCCCCGCTTTTTTGCGCAGGGCGGTCGTGGGGGCAATGGGTTCGGCAATGGCAAGCCAGTCATAGAAATAACGCCTGCTCTTGGTGAGCATAAAAATATGCTCATGGCTGCGGGTGCAGCGGTCTTTGGTACTCTCTCCGGCATGGGGTTTCCCTTTGCCCAAATCACGTCATTGCGCAGATACCAGCCGTCGGCACGGAGCGCAAAGGCCAGCATCCACGGAATCCCGATCATGTCCTTTTGCTTGCAGCCCCGCACCGCTTGGCAGAGAGAAATGTTCTGCCCGTTGCGTCCCTGCGGATATTTGGGGTCGCGGGCATCGCCCTTGCTGCCTGTGCCGCAATAGCTGTCCGCGATATTTACCCACAAGGTTCCATCCGGACGCAGCACCCGGCGCACCTCGCGGAATACTGCTGTCAGCCGCGAAATGTATTCCTCCGGCGTAGCTTCCCGCCCGATCTGTGCGTCCATGCCGTAATCCCGCAGCCCGTAGTAGGGCGGCGAGGTCACACAGCAATGAACACTGCTCTCCGGCAAGGTTTTCAGCATATTCAGACTGTCGCCGCAGAGAATGGTATCAAGCTCCATCGTCATACGCCGTTCACCTCACTTGGCTTGGTGGACATGATGCGGTAAAGCTCAGTGTCCCGTGGGAACTTGTCTGCAAAGGGCAGGATCACATTTTCAAAGAACAGCAGTCCTTCGCCGGGTGGGGAGTTGGTGACGAACTTTAGCTGCTCCGGCGAGATATTCAGACGTTCAGCAAGAATTTTGCGGTCGCCCGCCGCTTGGTTGAGCATACAAATGAAGTCTGAATTTTCCAGAATATTTTCAATTTCCGGGCTGGACAGCAGATCCTTGACGTTCTGTGTCGCGCCTGTGGGCACACCGCCCCATTTCCTGAATCGCTTCCAGATCTCCGCACTGTATGCTGCGGTCTGCGGTTCTTTCAACAGCAAATGGAACTCGTCCGCGTAGTACCACGTCGATACGCCCGTGTTGCGATTGCGGGTGACACGATTCCAAACCTGATCCTGAATCACCAACATCCCCGGCTTTTTCAGGTTCTTTGGCAGCTCCTTGATGTCAAAGCAGACAAAGCGGTTGTCAATGTCAACCGTCGTTCGGTTGTTGAAGAAATTGAGCGATCCCGACACATACAGGTCAAGCGCCTGCGCCACGCGGTCGGCTTCTGGCAAATGCTGCGCCGTCAGCGCGGCGTGGAGGTCGGAGAGGATCGGCATATTCTCCGGGCGCGGGTCTGCAAAGTAGGGCTGATAGATACGCTGCACAGCGCGGTCAATTACGGTGCGCTCGATGGCTTCCAGCCCGGTCTTGCCGCCCATAATCAGCTCACAGAGGGACAGCACAAAATCGGATTTGAGCGCCAGCGGGTTTTCGTCCTCGGAATAGTTCAGGTTGATGTCCAGCGGATTCAGGTAGTCGCGGCTGGTGGGCGAGAGCTTGATGATCTGCCCATGCAGCAGCTTTACCAGCGGCGCATACTCACCCTCCGGGTCACATACCAACACATGATCGTGGGTTTTCAGCAGCACACCGATCATTTCCCGCTTGCAGGAGAATGATTTGCCGCCGCCCGGTGTGCCGAATACAAGGCCGTTGGGCGAACGCGCATTTTTGCGGTCAAGCATAATCATATTGCCGGATTTGGCGTTTAACCCGTAGTAGAGAGAATCGCCGCCTTGAAATAGCTCCTGCGTCACAAAGGGAACGATGATTGCCACGGCCGAGGTCGTCATGCCCCGCGTGATATGGATTTGGTTTTCCCCCAGCGGCAGCGAGGACACAAGCCCGCGCTCCTGCTGGAAGTCCAGCCGTGTCAAAGTACAGTTGTGCTTTTGCGCTACGCCTGCTGTACGGAACACCTCGTTTTCCAGCTTGCGTTTGGTGTCGCCGTAATTCAGGACAAGGAACGTCAGCAGAAAATACCGCTCGTTGCGGCTTTGGAGATCTTGCAGCAGCTTTTTCGCCGCACCACCGTAGGTAGCAAGGTCGGACGGCAGAATATCCATATCATAGCCGTCGCGGACAGCCTTTTTCTGCTCCTGAATTTTCATAGCGTCAAGGTCTGTGATTTTGCGCTTCACCATTTTTACGGCTTCTGTCTGCTCCAATGCCTGAATATGGACATTGACGACAAGGCTGCTGTCCGTATCAAGAAAATCGGTCAGTATTCGGTCAGTCAGCTCCGGCGTAATGATCTGCAAAAAACTTGCAGCGCAGAGCTTGCCGCCCATCTGGAACATACGGCTGTTCTTGAACGCAAAGGAGGATGGCGCGATAAAGTCCTTGGTGGAAAGCCCGCCAGCGGCAAGCCACTTCCAGTCAAAGTTGAAGCGTTCTCCGTCCGGGTGCATGATGCCGTGCAGCACCTCCAAGCGCTCCCTGCCGTCCAGCACACGGGACACCGCACCCATGATTTTGAAATAGCCCTGAATATCCAGCGAGATACGCGACAGCCTTGCCCGCGCCGCCTTGAGGTTATCGGCTTCAATGGTATAGGTGATGTACTTGGTTTTCACATTGCCGTTGTTGCCGCGGGCGAGCTGCCGTTTGAGAATGTCCGTCTGCTCCTGCCGGATCGGGTCTAAACCGTCGCCAGCGGGCGGCATTTCAAAGCTCCGGGCAAGCTGTTCCCGGTCGGACTTGCGGTTGGGATAAGTGAACTGCACATGGATGGAAGAATCCAAATAGTTATACAGATCGCAGAGATATTCAAAAATAGCCGTCTGATCGTCAGGCTGCGCGAGCAGATAGTTGATGTCAAAAAACTCAATGCTCTGCGAATAGCGCCTGTTTCCGAGATAGCAGATACCGTCCGGGTACATGATCTGATAGGGTATCGTGTCCTGCGCGGTGTGGGGCTTGCCGTCACCGCGATATTTACGAATGACGGCTTCGATCTGTTTTCTTTCGGCGCGGATGAGCTTGGGCTTGTCCACCATGCTTTTTGCTTCCGCGCTGCCTGCTCTTTTCGACAATCTCTTTTACCTCCTGTTCCATTTGATATTGACGCACAAGGGCGTCGTATGCGTTGACGGTCTGATAGGGGCGCTCCTTGGGGCGCAGAAAGCAGCTTTCTATGATCTGCCGCCCTACCACTTCAAGGGGCTGTCCGTTCCTCTCATACACCCCAAACAGAAAACCGGGAAGCATGACAACGATCATCACCATTGCCGCAGCCGTCGTCCCGATGCCGCCTTTGAGCAAAAAGAAAAGCGGCACTCCCATGAGCGCCGCCAGCCCAAAACAAATAAGCTGCCGCTTTGTTAAATTGAAAAGCACCTTGGATTTGATATTCGTCAAATCCTTTGGCACGTTCACATAGGCCATGCGCTAACTCCTTTCCGCAAGCGTAATATCGCTTGCAATTTCATTGCCCCATACGTCCCAGCCCGGCGTTTTCTGCCGGGCGAACAGCTCCACGCGGGGCAGATCGCCCATGAGCGCGAGAATCTTGTCCCGCGCTTCATCCGGCTTTTTACTGTGCTGCTCAATGGGGCTGATGATAAACTGATGTACGCCTGCCGACTGCCGTTTGGGTTTGCCCTTGGTCGCCAGCAGACAGATTTCCGCGTTGCTGCGCGTCCAGTAGCCCATGCCGTAAAACCATGACGGACTTTTACGGTTGCGTTTGAGCCAGACGAACGCCACGGTTTTATACCGAAATCCCCATGCGCGGATCAGCCGCAGGGCTTCGGGAAGCTGCGGAAAGGTCGCCCATAGGAACAGGGCGCAGTCTTTCGCCGCCAGCTCCGGCACGGGCAGGGCGCAAAGCTCGTCAATGCTCATGGTGGGATAGTGATTTTCTGCCGCACCCTGTACCTTCCTCTGTTCATAGCGCCACGGCGGGTCTGCGTAAATGATGTTGTACGTTCCGATAGGCAAGCCCTCCGTCAATGGGCGCTGAACACGGCCTTTGCCATACTGCCCGTTTTGAACAGGCAGAAGCACAGCAGCACCGTATAGCCCATTGCCAGCCAGATCGCGCCGGACACGTCGCCCGTCGCGGAAATACTCTGGATCAGAACCGAGTAAATGCCCACGACCACCATAATCAAGAACGCCTGAAAGCCCAGCGCCAGCAGAGATTTCAGATAGTTTTGCCCGACATTGCGCCATTCTCCGTTTGTCATGGTAGCAAGCGGGATGGGGCCCAGCGAGGTCACAAGATATATTTCAATCATTCTCCCGTAGACCACCAGTATAATGCAGATGGAAAGAATGTTCATGGTCAGCCCGACAAACAGGGATTGAAACCACAGCCCAATCAGTCCGCCAAGGCTCATAGCTTCCAACGACGTTTGCAGATCGCCTACGAGGGAATCTATGTCAATGCTGGTATTGCCGATTATCACGCCTGCACTCTGATTAACGACCTGCTGCGCCACGTCAAAAACGCCCATGACAATATTCCAAGTGTTCGTGACGATCAGGACAGCCGCGTAGGTTTTGAACACCCATTTGAAGAACATAAAGGTGTCAATATCGTGCAGATTATTTTTCTCTGTCACCATCTGGATCAGCTCGTAGGTCATTACAAATGCGAGAATTGCGCCTGCAATCGGGATGATGACGGATTCGGACAGGTTTCGGATCATATTGAAAATGCCGGAGTTCCAGCCCTGCGGCGTCGCTCCGACATCAGCGGCAATTTCACCCACCTTTGTATTCACCGTATCGAACAGCCCCGACAGGTTGCCGATGATTCCGTCGATCAAAACGCCCTTAAACCATTCCTCCAGCCAATCAATAATCAAAAGACAGCACCTCCTTTCCCGCGCCGCCCCGGTCAGGGGGACGGCGCGGCGGTGTATTTCAGAATTGGTTAGCTGAACAGGCCGGAGAGCAGCGGGACAAGAACGCCGCCAATCAGGGCAACTCCGCCGCCCGCCATCAACTGTTTCATGCCCTGGCTTTTGGCACCGGGGTTGTCCGAGCCATAGCCCTCCAAGAGGTTAATCACACCCCAAATGCCAAGGCCTGCGCCGAGCGCGATCACGAGGGTCTGCAAAACACCAACTGCGCTATTGAAAAATGCCATATTCGTACCTCCATAAAATCATGTTGAATTGTTGTGTGTAGGAAAATTGCAGCCGTTTTCTCCGGCTGCTACGGTAAAATCAGCGTCCATATCGGACAACTCAACTTCATAGAGGTCAAACGGTTCCTCCGGCACAATGACTGCCGAGGGATGTTTCTTCTTTTTTCGCTGCACCCGAATGTAGCGTTCTACATCAAAGGTGTTTTTCTTGTCGGCGTCGGACAGGTACTTATAGCGCGGGTGCTTGGTGATGTCGTACTTCTTGGAGAAGAACGGGCGCACACCGCGTAGCTGCAAGATACACATTCCGCCGTCCATCGTTGCAATTTCGTCCTGCGTCATCAGCTCCTTTCCTAATTTTTGATAATTTAAGCCGTGGGAGATTTCCTTGCCCCGATTCTCTGAGGTATTGAAGCTGTCGATGGTTTCCTTGCCCAATATCTCCGAGATTTCTTTCAAGGTGGTTTTCTCCTTACCGCCTAAAAACAGCATTGTGTCGCAGTTGCCGACAATCGTATCGGCATTATCCCGATAGATCGCTTTGAGCTGGCTTTGCGACTGCAAAATAATAGAAGCC
>CALDMA010000015.1 GCA_937915075.1 uncultured Oscillospiraceae bacterium | reverse complement strand
AAACACAAGGGATCGAAGATTTTACAGCAACTCTAACGGGAGTAGATTTCGAGTCAGCCCCGTTATGACCGCTTCGATACCGCTGCACACCATGGTATGATACCATGACTTCCGCGCGCTTGCAAGCAATTTTTCATCGCAAATACCGAAAAACGTATATTTTGCGCCGCAAGTATAAAATTCCATCTTGACATTACGCCTCTTCCGTGCTATCATGCAAAAGCTGACAGGTTGCGGAGGGCTCTTGCAGGTGTAGCACAATGGCCAGGGCACCAGCCTTCCAAGCTGGGGATGCGGGTTCGATTCCCGTCACCTGCTCCATCCATTTGCGCCAGTAGCTCAGCAGGATAGAGCAACTGCCTTCTAAGCAGTAGGCCGGGGGTTCGAATCCCTTCTGGCGTACCATTTCCCCCAAAGCGGCCTGCGGCGAGGCTTCCCTTGTGATACCAGATATGTGGTGGGTGTAGCTCAGTTGGTTAGAGCACCGGATTGTGGTTCCGGGTGTCGAGGGTTCGAGTCCCTTTACCCACCCCACAAAAAGAGCGGGATCGGGAATAGAGTCCCGATCCCCTTTCTTTTCCCTTATAGGGGTGTAGCCAAGCGGTAAGGCAAGGGACTTTGACTCCCTCATTCGCTGGTTCAAATCCAGCCATCCCTGCCAGAGAATAACAGCGTTTTCCGCTGCCCTAATATCTTCGCTTCGTTAGCTCAGTCGGCAGAGCACCTGCCTTTTAAGCAGGGTGTCCGGGGTTCGAATCCCCGACGAGGCACCAGGAAACCCTTAGAGCCGCAAGGCTTTGAGGGTTTTTCTTTTGCTTTTGCAGGTGTGAGTAAAGCAGAAAAGCAGCCGTTTGAGGCTACTTTTCTGACGGCGTACAAGTCAAAATGCATGTCAAAACATCATTGACTTTTGAGGCGTAACGTTCGAGCGTATACGCCTAATTGACTACCAAAACCTGTCACGAGTCCAAAGCAAAAAACGGTAGTGATTCGGGCGCTTTCTACTGTCCCCATCATAGGGGCGCAGTTTTATGTAGTGGTTCTTCACGATTTACTGTCCGGGTGTTTTGTGCTTGGTCAGTCCTCGATGATTTTATGGCGCCAAAAAGCAATCGAAATAATGCCTTCTTTGCACCCATCTGTTTGGATAGAAAAGTTGCGGATTTAATGGATCATAGAACAGCCTTTTACCGTAGGTCTCTATAGCTACGGTAAGAAGAAGGCGCTGCGGCAGTCTGAAAATGCAGTATTTGCAGGGGCTTGAGCAGTATTAAGGCATATCCCATTTTGAATGTCTGGAGATCCTGCAAAAATGGATATCGAAAAGCAGGTAAAAAAGTTGCAATTTCAAGCCGTTCCGTTTATGGCCCGATCGAGCAGCGCATCCAGCTCATCGACGGCAACATAGAGGAAGCTACTGCCGGTCTCTACACACTTCTGCAGGCTCATAGCCTTTACTCTTCCCTGCGGTGTCCGGCAAACTAAAACAAGAGGGCTTGCCCGCAGATCCTCTGCAGCCTTTTCAATTTCGGGAATGGTCATGGCGTTTCCTCTTTACGGCTTTCCTCCGTTCTTCCTTCACATAGCGATGGATCGCTTGCCGGTATTCTTCGCGGGTTTCCGTAGCGAGATCCCGACCGGCTAAAGTTTCTATCACAGCAAGCCGGAGATCGGCCAAATAACGCCGACGCTCACCGCTGGCTATCCCGCCGAGACGGGATAGCTCTTGCTGCTCCTCCGGTGGCAGTGTACCGAAAGGGCGTAAGTTCTCGGCATTGGACAAGGTATCTACCCTCCTTCGAGCAAAGGAGGGTGTAGGCTATTGCCCGCACCCTCCGCGCGCCAATCCTGTTGGATCAATTACGCATTTGCGGTCACGGTAGCAGTTCCAGCTTTGACCGCCTTACCGTCCTCGTCCGTTTCGACGATGACAAGCGTGGAATCGGTGGCAGCCGTGATGTTCGCATTGCCGTCCCATGCGCTCCACTCGGAGCAATCCTCGCCGATGGCTGGAACTGTGGCGTCCACCTTGTACTTGTACAAATTGCCCTCGGCCTTGACCGGCGTGACGGTAATTGCTGTCTTGCCAGAGGTGAAACCGGCAGCAGATACCACCGTCAGACCTCCCGCAGAAAGCGCTTGGTAATAGATCGCCTTGGACTTGTTTTCCAGAATAAAGGCGTCATAGCAGATGCGACCCTCCACCAGCGCGCCGGAAATACCAGGAGGATCTTGATGGATCTTGTATTCCTCCAGTTTCGTGGGCGCCACGCAGGCGCAAGGATGTGCAATCATGAAGCCGAAGCCGGCAGGCAGCCTGTTGGCTGGAATTTTCTGAACGCTCATGCCGTCCAGATTGGCAATTACGCCACGAAGCCGCATATCGTTACCGATATCGGTCTCCATAGTGATATCATTGCACTTCTTCATAAGTTGGTAGATGGCGGGCGTTACCACGAGCACGCGACCGGTCTCGGGGACCTCCGCATCATCCAGCACACGGGAGGCCTCGACAATTTCCGTATAGATGTTTTCCACACTCAGAGCCGCAGCGGCCGGTTTATTGCCCGCTCCGGCACACATGACGCTGTAGGTGTAGACATCGACCTCGGGGATTACCACCTGCCGGTTCTGCCGGGCAAGGGCAGAGGCCGCCTGAAGCTGCTGCGCGGTCTCGTCCATGTCCAGCTTGTCAATGGCAAAGGTGAAAGAACGGTCCTTCTTCAGAGTGAATTCCTCGGTGGTAGCGTCCAGAGACTCCACCGCGCCATAGCGGCTCCAATTACTGCCGCTGGGGCCCTTGCGACCGTAGTCGTTCATTCCTGCGGTCGTGACCTTGTAGACCTTCACCGTGTGCGCACCGGTCCAATCGAAGTCCTGATTGGTCAACATGCTCTTCTTGCTCTCTGTGGAGAATTGTTCGTCTGTATAGGGTTGAAATTTAGTTGCGAGTTCGATTGCCATAAAAAGCTACTCCTTTCAAATTACGGGAGGCTTGAAAGCAGCGCTCAGAGGATCGTTGCCGTTCCCCGTTATGCGAGTAACGCCCGTGCCAGAAGCATAAGGCGGCGGTGCAGGGCTGTTGTCTACCACACTGGGGAATTTAGCGGCAAGGGCGTCCGCAGCGGTCTTGAATTTCTCCACGTCAGAGCTGTCGAGAATATCCATCAGG
>CALDMA010000014.1 GCA_937915075.1 uncultured Oscillospiraceae bacterium | reverse complement strand
CGCAGGCACCCGCCGTGGGCGCCGCCACAATGCGGCACATACAGGCGTTGGACTCCGCCATGGACAGCGCCTCGGCGATGACCTCGCTGACGTAGCCGCCGGTCATGGCGCAGCCGCGGAAGGTGTACTGGCGCATCTTCATGCCGTCGCCGCCGACGAGTCCGCTCACCGAGCGCTTGCGCCCCGTGTAGCTGTCCGCCGCGTCCTGCATAGCCTGCCAGGTCGTGAGCATCTTCGCCATGCTCGCCTCGCGGCTGACCTGCCGCTCGTCCATATCGTCGGCAAGGACGACCTCCCAGAACTCCTGCCCATTCCGCGCCATGCGCTCAAAGATTTCGCTCATCGAAGCCAGAGCCATCCTCGTCGTCCTCCTTATCGTAGTATGTCACGCCCAGAATACCGGGCAGCTCGGAGATGAACTCCACCTGCCTGGGCTTGATGTGCTGGTCGGTTTCGATGACCATGAGCGCGTCGCCGCCGCGCTTGTGGCGGTGGACGCTCATATTCGCCACGTTCACGCGCAGCTGGTTCAAAATGCTCGTCACCGCGGCGACGGAGCCGAACTCGTCCTGGTTGCGCACGACGAGGGTGTTGCTCTCGCCGGTGAAGTTGACCTCAATGCCGTCGAGCTTGTTGACCATGATGCGCCCGCCGCCGAGCGAGCTTGCCTGCACGGCCAGCGCGCGGCCGCTTTTGCCCGTCAGCTCCAGCACGGCGGTATTGGGGTGCGCGTCGCGCAGGTCGATCTCGTCGATGGTATAGCGCAGCCCCGCCTTCTCCGCCTCCTCAAAAGCGTTGGGGATGCGCAGATCGTCCGGCTTCATGCCGAGCAATCCCGCGACGAGTGCGCGGTCGGTGCCGTGGCCCTTTCCCGTTTCGGCAAACGAGCCGTAAAGGTGGAGCTTCGCGTCCGTGACCTCCTCGCCGAGCAGCGTACGCGCCATCGCGCCGATGCGGGCCGCGCCCGCCGTGTGCGAGCTGGACGGCCCGACCATCACGGGACCTAAAATATCAAAAATGTCCATACCGTTTTTCTCCTTTTCGGTAATGGTAGTCTGTGCCATTATAGCAGTCCTGCCGGAAAAAGCAAGCTCACTTCCCGAGGGGCGCGGTCACGCCGCGCAGCCATACGCGGGTCTCCGCGTCGAGGTGCGGCGCGAGCGCTTCGTAAACGCGCGCGTGGTAGGCGTTGAGCTGCGCGAGCTCGCGGCCGCTCAGGAGCGACGGGTCGATGGTATCGCGGTCGAAGGGCGCGAGCGTCAGCGGCTCGAGCGAAAGGAATCGTCCGTAGGCGTTAGTCTCCGCCTCGCGCACGAGGAGAAGATTTTCTAAGCGCACGCCGAATTTGCCCGCAAGGTACAGCCCCGGCTCGTCCGAGAAGATCATGCCCGGCTCCAGCGCGGTGTGCCGCGCGTTGGAGGTGATGTTCCAATGGATGCGCTGCGGACCCTCGTGGACGCTCAGCAGATAGCCGACGCCGTGTCCGGTGCCATGGTTGTAGTCCAGTCCCTCGTCCCAGAGCGGACCGCGGGCTAAAATGTCAAGGTTCTCCCCCGTCACGCCCGCGCGGAAGCGGGCGGCGGCGAGGGCGAGGTGTCCGCGCAGGACGAGTGTGCAGGCACGCTTCTCCTCCTCGGTGACCGGGCCGAGCGCAACGGTGCGCGTCACATCGGTCGTGCCGGTACGGTAGTGTCCGCCGGTGTCGGCCAGAAGCAGTCCGCGCGCTTCGAGGGGCACGTCGGTCTCCGCCGTCGCCTCGTAGTGGACGATGGCGCCGTGAGGACCGTAGGCGAGAATGGGATCGAAGCTCGGCTCAAGATAGTCCGCGCTTTCGCGGCGGTACTCCTCTAATTTTGCGGCGGCGGAGCGCTCGGTGGCTCCCTCCCGCACGGCGTCACACTTGAGCCAGCGGAGAAAGCGTGTGAGCGCGATGCCGTCGGCAAGATGGGCGCGGCGGAAGTTCTCCTGCTCCACGGCATTCTTGACCGCCTTCATGGGCACAATGGGACTGGGGCGGTCGAGCGCCTCCGCGCCGTCCGGCACGCTCTGCGTCAGGCGATAGTTCGCCGTCGCGCCGTCGAGCAGCACGCGCGTACCGCGCGGCAGGGCGCGGACAAGGCCGTAGATGCTTTCATAGTCCGCAAGGCGCACACCGTCGGCGGTGAGCGCCGCTTTCACTTCCTCGCTGACCGCACCCGCGCGGGCGCAGAGCACGGCATCCTCCTTCGTCAGCAGCAGAAAGCCGAGGAACACCGGCGTGCAGGCCACGTCGTTCCCGCGCAGATCCAGCAGCCACGCAAGCTCGTCGAGCGCCGTGACAACGAAGGCATCCGCGCCCTCGTCCGCCATCGCTGCGCGCACGCGCGCAAGCTTGTCCGCCCGCGCTTCGCCCGCGTAGTCGATCCCCAGCTCCCACACCGGCGCGGCGGAGAGCGGCGGGCGGTCGGGCCAGAGCGCGTCGACGAGGTCTTCGTCCCCCGCAAAGCGGATATGCTTTGCGCGCAGCTTATTCCCGAGCCGCCGCGCGAGCGCGGTGTTGACCGTGCGGGTATCAAAGCCGAGCAGGCTCCCGTCCTCCAGTTCCGTGAGCAGGAAGCGCTCGAGCGTCGGGACGTCCGGCTCGCCGGAGCGCATCAGCTCGATGCCGCTGCCGGCCAGCTGGCTTTCTGCCTGCAAAAAGTAGCGCCCGTCCGTCCAGAGGAGCGCGCGGCTCGGCAGAACGAGCAGCGTCCCCGCGCTGCCGGTGAAGCCGGAGAGGTATTCACGCGCCTTGAAGTAGTCGCCGACATACTCCGAGGCGTGAAAATCATCGGTCAAAACAAGGTAGGCGGCAAGGCCGCGCCGCGCCATCGCGCGGCGCAGCGCCGTGAGCTTTTCGGTGGTGGTCATAATGGTCTCCTCCTGCTGCTGTGTTTTTTTCTATAGTATACCGCGGCGCGGGATTTGTAAAGCCGAGCCTTGACAAGCGGCGGGGCAGCGTCTATAATATTTTCACTTATAATGTATTGGTATGCGCTGCCGTCGGTCCCGAAGGACACCGAAGGGCGGCGCATAGAAAGGAAACGACATGAAAAAAGAGTACAAAATGAGTGCTGCCCGTCAGCAGGAGCTGCAGGACGAGCTGACTTACCTCAAGACCGTGCGTGAAAAGGAAGTGGCGGAGCTGATCAAAG
>CALDMA010000013.1 GCA_937915075.1 uncultured Oscillospiraceae bacterium | reverse complement strand
TGATACCGGTGACGACGGTCTTACGACGCTCGTCGGTCAGGCCGATGATCTCGACTTCCTCGCCGAGCTTGAGCTGACCACGCTCAACTCTACCGGTGGCGACGGTGCCGCGGCCGGAGATGGTGAAGACGTCCTCAACGGGCATCAGGAAGGGCATGTCGGCCTTACGGTCGGGAGTGGGGATATAATCGTCAACAGCGTCCATGAGCTCCTTAATGCAGGCATACTCGGGAGCGTTGGGATCGGTGGACTCGGAAACGAGAGCGTTCAGAGCGGAGCCCTTGATGATGGGAATCTCATCACCGGGGAACTCATAGCTGGAGAGCAGCTCACGGACTTCCATCTCGACGAGCTCGAGGAGCTCCTCATCGTCGACCTGATCGCACTTGTTCAGGAAGACAACGATGGCGGGAACGCCAACCTGACGGGCGAGCAGGACGTGCTCGCGGGTCTGGGCCATAGGACCGTCGGAAGCGGCGATGACCAGGATCGCGCCGTCCATCTGGGCAGCACCGGTGATCATGTTCTTGATATAGTCGGCGTGGCCCGGGCAGTCAACGTGAGCATAGTGACGCTTCTCGGTCTCATACTCAACGTGGGCAGTATTGATGGTAATGCCGCGCTCGCGCTCTTCGGGAGCCTTATCGATGGAGCTGTAGTCGGTGTACTGGGCCTTGCCCTGCATGGCGAGCCACTTGGTGATGGCAGCGGTCAGGGTGGTCTTACCATGGTCGACGTGACCGATGGTGCCGATGTTTACGTGGGGCTTAGTTCTCTCGAATTTCTGCTTAGCCATTAGAGTGATCCTCCTATTATGATTTTTTCATTGTTTTCGGTGTCACTTGCATAACACCATGATTTTACCGTAAATCGAGCCGATTTGCAACTGTTATTTTCGTGCCTCAGCTCATGTGGCGCCCGGTGCGCTGATCGATGATCTTTTCCTGAATGCTCTTCGGGATCTCGATGTAGTGCGAGGGCTCCATCGTGTACTGACCGCGTCCCTGTGTGCGGGAACGGAGGTCGGTGGCATAGCCGAACATCTCGGCGAGGGGAACGAACGCGTCGATCTGCTGCGCGCCGGAGCGGGCCTCGAAGCCCTGGATCTGACCGCGGCGGCTGTTGAGGTCGCCGATGACGTCGCCCATATACTCGTCGGGAACGATGACGCTGACCTTCATGATCGGCTCGAGCAGCGTGGGGCCGGCCTTCTGGCAGGCTTCCTTGAACGCCATGGAGCCGGCGATCTTGAACGCCATCTCCGAGGAGTCGACCTCGTGGTAGGAGCCGTCGTACAGCGTGACCTTAACGTCGACCACCGGATAACCGGCGAGCACGCCCGCGAGCATCGCACCCTGGATACCGGCATCGACCGCGGGGATATACTCCTTGGGAACGCTGCCGCCGACCGTGGCATTGACGAACTCGTAGCCCTTGCCGGACTCGTTGGGCTCAACATGGATCTTGACGTGACCGTACTGGCCCTTACCGCCGCTCTGGCGGGCATACTTGGTGTCCTGATCGACGGCCTTGGTGATGGTCTCCTTATAGGCGACCTGCGGCGCGCCGACGTTCGCCTCGACCTTGAACTCGCGGAGCAGACGGTCGACGATGATCTCCAGATGGAGCTCGCCCATACCGGCGATGATGGTCTGACCGGTCTCTTCGTCCGTGTAGGTCTTGAACGTGGGGTCCTCCTCGGCGAGCTTCATCAGCGCAATGCCCATCTTCTCCTGACCGGCCTTGGTCTTGGGCTCGATGGCAACGCGGATCACGGGCTCGGGGAACTCCATGCTCTCGAGGATGATCGGGTGCTTTTCATCGCAGAGCGTGTCGCCCGTCGTGGTGTTTTTGAGGCCGACCGCCGCGGCGATGTCGCCGGAGTAAACGGTCTCGATATCCTCACGATGGTTGGCGTGCATCTGCAGGATACGGCCCATGCGCTCACGAACATTCTTGGTGGAGTTGAGAACGGAGGAGCCGGTGTTGAGTGTACCGGAATAGACGCGGAAGAAGCTCAGGCGGCCGACATAGGGGTCGGTCATGATCTTGAATGCCAAGGCGGAGAAAGGCTCGTCATCGCTCGGCTCACGCTTGTCTTCTTCGTCCGTCTTCGGGTTGATACCCTCGATGGCGGGGATATCGGTCGGCGCGGGCATATAGTCCACAATGGCATCGAGCAGCTTCTGCACGCCCTTGTTGCGGTAGGACGTACCGCAGACCACAGGGATCATCTCGACCGCGACGGTCGCCTTGCGGATCGCTGCGCGGATCTTGGCGGTGGGGATCTCCTTGCCCTCAAGATACATCTCCATGATCTCATCGTCGAACATGGAAACGGCGTCGAGCATCTTCTCACGGTATTCCTCCGCGAGCTCGCGCATATCCTCGGGGATCTCCTCCACACGCATATCCTTGCCCATTTCGTCGTAGTAGACGTCCGCGTTCATCTCGACCAGGTCGATGATGCCGCGGAATTCGGCTTCCTTGCCGATGGGCAGCTGGATGGGCACCGCATTGCACTTGAGACGCTCGTCGATCATGCGCAGGACGTTATAGAAGTCCGCGCCCATGATGTCCATTTTGTTGACGTAGATCATGCGGGGCACATGGTAGTGATCCGCCTGACGCCAAACCGTCTCGCTCTGCGGCTCAACGCCGCCCTTGGCGCACATGACGGTCACAGAGCCGTCGAGCACGCGGAGGCTGCGCTCCACCTCGACCGTGAAGTCGACGTGGCCCGGGGTGTCGATGATGTTGATGCGATGGTTCTTCCAGAAGCACGTCGTGGCGGCAGACGTAATGGTGATGCCGCGCTCCTGCTCCTGCTCCATCCAGTCCATCGTCGCAGTACCCTCGTGGGTCTCGCCGAGCTTGTAGTTGACGCCTGTGTAGTACAGGATACGCTCGGTCGTGGTGGTCTTGCCTGCATCGATGTGGGCCATGATGCCGATATTTCTTGTTTTCTCCAGAGATACTTTTCTCGGCATAAGATTCTCCTTGCTTTCTTACCAGCGGAAGTGGGCGAACGCCTTGTTGGCCTCGGCCATCTTGTGGGTATCTTCGCGCTTCTTCACAGCCGCGCCGGTGTTGTTGGCGGCGTCCATGAGCTCGCCGGCGAGACGCTCGGCCATGGTGCGCTCGCCGCGGGCGCGGGAGTAGGCCGTCAGCCAACGCAGACCGAGGGTCTGACGACGGGCGGGACGGACCTCCATAGGAACCTGATAGTTGGCACCGCCAACACGGCGGGTCTTGGTTTCGAGAACGGGCATGATGTTTTCCATCGCCTGGGTAAAGACGTCGAGCGGCTCATTGCCGGTCTTTTCCTTGATGATGTCAAACGCGCCGTAGACGACCTTCTGTGCAACGCCCTTCTTGCCGTCGAGCATGATGCTGTTGACGAGCTTGGTCACGAGGACACTGTTGTACATAGGATCGGGCAAAATTTCTCTCTTGGGAACATTACCTCTTCTGGGCACTTTGCTTCCCTCCTTCTTATAATATAGAAATCATAGGTACTCGCGGACGGGGCCTGCCCCCGCCGTGTTTCGGCCTGCCAAAGAGGTATCCTTATATGATAAGACCTTTTGGCAAAGCTCTACTTTCATGCAGACCTTACTTCTGCTTCGGGCGCTTCGCGCCGTACTTGGAACGGCCCTGCATACGGCCCTGCACGCCCTGCGCGTCCAGAGTGCCGCGGATGATGTGGTAACGCACACCGGGGAGGTCCTTGACACGGCCGCCGCGGATCATGACCACAGAGTGCTCCTGCAGAGAATGACCGACGCCGGGGATGTAAGCGGTGACCTCGTAGCCGTTGGTAAGACGCACACGGGCGATCTTACGAAGAGCGGAGTTCGGCTTCTTGGGGGTCGCGGTTCTCACAGCGGTGCAGACGCCGCGCTTCTGAGGAGAAGGAAGGTTGGTTTCCTTGTTCTTCAGCGTGTTGAGGCTATACTGCATGGCGGGAGAATTGGACTTGTAGGTGGCCTGCTCTCTGCCCTTGCGGACCAGCTGATTAAAAGTAGGCATTCAAAAGTTCTCCTTTCTGAAAAATTGCGAGCCGGAGGCTCAATTTATTTTTTACAGGATATCGGTAAAATATCCCGAAAAAACCATATTTATCCGTTCAGGAGCGTTACGACCGCGGCGCCGACGGCAATGCCGGCCGCGCTGCCGAGCTGCGCCATCGTAAAGTCCCGCTCCACAGGGACCGACGCGCAGGCGTCCTCGACCCGTCCGGTCACAGCGGGGTCTGCGTCGCAGGCGAGAAAGACCTTTCGGGCCCTTCCCTCGCGCAGCGCGCGGAGCGATTGCTTCACGCCGACGACCTTCTGGGCGGTGCTGAGCTCTTCTAACACGGCGCGCCCTCCTCACGGCATAACAAAATCCGCGAAACAGTCTCGCGCAAGGTAGAATTATAGCATAGTTGTCCCCCACCGTCAAGCGATATTTGCCCTTCGCGGACTAAAATTTTCTCTGAAATGTACGATTTTTTCATTTTCTTTTCGGTACTAATGTATAAAGGAAGAGCCGACCGGTACGGTCGGCTCTTCTTCTGCGGTATTTTAGACCTCTTCGGAGTTCTCGCTCGCCTCGGCGGAGGCAGCCTCGGAGGCCGTTCCGGCGGCTTCGCCGTCATACGGCTCTGCCGCAGTCTCCTCCTCGGCCGGCTTTTCGCGGTCGGGGACGATCTCCTCAGCGAACTCACGGTAGGCGTTCAGGCCCGCGCCGGCGGGGATGAGCTTACCGATGATGACGTTCTCCTTCAGACCGAGCAGGTGGTCGACCTTGCCCTTGATGGCGGCCTCGGTGAGCACCTTGGTGGTCTCCTGGAAGGACGCGGCGGAGAGGAAGGAATCGGTGGCAAGGGATGCCTTGG
>CALDMA010000012.1 GCA_937915075.1 uncultured Oscillospiraceae bacterium | reverse complement strand
CGTGCTGAAGCAGAATCAGGAGATCGCCGTGTGCAACTACCACGACCCCGACGCCCCGGCCAAGAAAGCCAAGGCCGTCAGCATGTATGAGTTCGCCGGGCTGGGCAAGGTGCCCATTACCGAGGCCACGGCGGGCAATATCATCGCCCTCAGCGGCATCGGCGACATCACCATCGGCGACACCATCTGCGCGCCCGAGTGCGTGGAGGCGCTGCCCTTTGTGAAGATCTCCGCGCCGACGATGGAAATGACCTTCTCCATCAACGATTCCCCCTTTGCGGGACGCGACGGCAAGTTCGTCACCTCCCGCCAGCTGCGCGAGCGCCTGTTCCGCGAAACGCTCAAGGACGTTTCTCTGCGCGTGACCGAGATCGAGGGCGCGATGGACGCCTTCAACGTCGCGGGCCGCGGCGAAATGTCGCTGTCCATCCTCATCGAGACCATGCGCCGCGAGGGCTATGAGTTTCAGGTCTCGCCCCCGCGCGTGCTGTACCAGACCATCGACGGCAAGAAGTGTGAGCCCATTGAGCGTCTGGTCGTGGACGTGCCCGCTGAGAGCGTCGGCGCGGTCATCGAGAAGATCGGCTCCCGCAAGGGCGACATGGTCGAGATGACGCCGGTCGGCACCCGCATGAAGGTCGAGTTCCTCGTTCCCGCGCGCGGCCTGTTCGGCTACCGCAACGAGTTCCTTACCGACACCAAGGGCGAAGGCATCATGGCAAGCGTGTTCGACTCCTACGCGCCCTACAAGGGCGATCTGGCGCGCCGGAGCACCGGCTCCCTTGTCGCCTTTGAGACCGGCGAGAGCATCACCTACGGCCTTTTCAACGCGCAGGAGCGCGGTCAGCTGTTCATCGGCGCGGGCGTGCCGGTGTACGAGGGCATGGTCGTCGGCGTCAGCCCCAAGCAGGAGGATATCACCGTCAACGTCTGCAAGAAGAAGCAGCTGACCAATATGCGCGCCTCCGGCTCGGACGACGCGCTGCGTCTGGTCCCGCCCAAGCAGATGAGCCTGGAGCAGTGCCTCGAATTCCTCGCCGACGACGAGCTGCTGGAGGTCACGCCGCACGCGCTGCGCATCCGCAAGACCATCCTCAACCACGAAAAACGCATGAAGGCCACCCACGGCGGCAAGAAGTAAAAAAGAAAAAAGGAACGGCTGCCGCCGTTCCTTTTTTGCGCTTATTCGATCCCAAACAGCCGCCTGCCGTTCTCGGCGGTCAGGCGGATCAGCTCATCCGTGTCCAGACCTCGCAGCGCCGCGAGCTTTTCCGCGATATGACGGATGTTGCGCGAGTCGTTGCGCGTGCCGCGCACGGGGACGGGGGCCATATAGGGGCTGTCCGTTTCGAGCAGCATCCGGTCGAGCGGACACTCGAGCGCGACTTCGACTGTTTTGCGGGCGTTTTTGTAGGTCACGGGACCGTCAAAGCCGAGATACCAGCCGCGCTTGAGGAGCTCACGCGCCATCTCGACGCTGCCGGAGAAGCAGTGGAACACGCCGCGCACAGCGGGAAATTCCTGCACGATGGCAAGACTGTCGGCGTGCGCCTCGCGGTCATGAAGAATGACCGGCATATCCAGCTCCTGCGCCAGCGCGAGCTGGTCGCGCAGCACCCTCTGCTGAAGCTCTCGCGGCGGGTTCTGCTCCCAGTAGTAGTCCAGCCCGATCTCGCCGATGGCGGCGACCTTCGGCTCCTGCGCCCACGCGCGGAGCGTGTCCAGACTGTCCTCTGTGTAGGGCGCACAATTCTCAGGATGCCAGCCGACGGCGGCGTAGACGTGCGGATAGGTTTGCGCCAGCTCCACCGCGCGGCGGGAGGACTCCAGATCACAGCCGGGGTCGAGGATCAGCCCCACGCCGTTTTCGGGCATGGAGGCGAGCAGCGCGCCACGGTCGGCGTCAAACGCCTCGTCGTCGTAGTGCGCATGGGTGTCGAAAATCAGGCTCATGCTTTTCCCCTCTCAAAAATGAGATCGTATTCCAGCATCGCGCCGTGCGCCGTCTGCATTATGGGCAAAAAGCCGACGTAGCGCCAGCCCTCCTTCGCAGCGTTGTCAATGATATTGCGATAGTCGGGATCGAGCGTGACCAGTCCAAAGCTGGACTTGGCCGAGACCTTTACATGAAAGTATTCGTACATCGTATTCTCCTCTTCAAAAAAGAGAGCCGCACAACGGCCCTCTTTTTCCTATGTCAGCACAGCTTTGCGCCGGCGGGGATCTTATCGTCCACCATGATGAGGTTCAGAATCTCCTGCCCCTTCTCGGTGTGGGTGGCGGAGAGCAGCATACCGCAGCTCTCGAGCCCCATCATCTTACGCGGCGGCAGGTTGACGATGGCGACCAGCGTCTTGCCGACCAGCTGCTCCGGCTCATACCATTTGTGGATGCCGGAGAGGATCTGACGGTCGGTGCCGGTGCCGTCGTCAAGCGTGAAGCGCAGCAGCTTATCGCTCTTCTTCACGGCTTCGCAGGCCTTGACCTTGACGGCGCGGAAATCGGATTTGCAGAAGGTGTCGAAATCGACCTTCTCCTCCGTCAGAGGCTCGATCTCCAGCGCGGGGAGCGCGGCCTTCTTCTGCGCCTCCTGGATGGCGTCCAGCTCAGCAAGGGCCTTTTCCATGTCGATGCGCGGGAAGATCGCCTCGCCCTTGTGGACGGTGACGCCCGCGCTCAGGCGGCCCCACTCAGCGGCGCTGTCCCAATCGCGGCAGTCCTCCGCCGCGCCGATCTGCGCGAAGATCTTCTCGCAGGAGGCGGGAATGAACGGCGTGAGCAGAATGGTGCAGATGCGGATGGTCTCGAGGAGGTTATACATCACGCCGGCAAGGCGCGCGCGGTTCGCCTCGTCCTTGGCGAGCACCCACGGGGCGGTCTCGTCGATATACTTGTTGGCACGCTGAATGACCTTGAAGATGGCCTCCAGACCGTTCTGGAACTGGAACCTCTCCATCTCGGCTTCGTACCTGCCGCGCAGGGCGGAGGCCGCCGCGATGAGGTCGGCGTCGAATTCGCCCTCGGCGCGCTCGACGGGCAGGGTGCCGCCGAAATACTTCTCGACCATGGCGGTCGTGCGGGAGACGAGGTTGCCGAGGTCGTTGGCAAGGTCCACGTTGATGGTGTTGATGAGCAGCTCGTTGCTGAAGTTGCCGTCGGAGCCGAACGGGAACGTGCGCAGCAGGAAGAAGCGCAGCGCGTCCACGCCGAAGCGCTCGGCAAGAACGTAGGGATCGACGACATTGCCCTTGGATTTGCTCATCTTGCCGCCGTCCATGACGAGCCAGCCGTGGCCGTAGACGTGCTTGGGCAGCGGCATACCCATGCTCATGAGCATCGCGGGCCAGATGATGGAGTGGAAGCGGACGATCTCCTTGCCGACGAAGTGAACGTCGGCGGGCCAGAACTTATCGTAATCGTCATACTTCCCGTTCATGAAGCCGAGGGCGGTGCAGTAGTTGAACAGCGCGTCGACCCAGACATAGACGACGTGGCCGGGATCGAAGTCCACCGGCACGCCCCAGGTAAAGCTCGTGCGGGAAACGCACAGATCCTCAAGGCCGGGCTTGATGAAGTTGTTCACCATCTCGTTCACGCGGCTGGCGGGCTGGAGGAAATCCGTGTCCTCAAGCAGGTGCTGCACGCGGTCGGCGTACTTGCTCAGCTTGAAGAAGTAGGCCTCCTCCTCGGCGTCCTCCACCTCACGCCCGCAGTCGGGACACTTGCCGTCCACGAGCTGGCTCTCCGTCCAGAAGCTCTCGCAGGGCTTGCAGTATTTGCCGACGTACTTGCCCTTGTAGATGTCGCCATTGTCGTGCATCTTCCTGAAGATCTTCTGGATGGCCTCGACATGGTAATCGTCGGTGGTGCGGATAAAGCGGTCGTTGGAAATGTTCATCAGCTTCCACAGATCGAGGATGCCCTTCTCGCCGCAGACGATGTTGTCGACGAATTGCTGCGGGGTCACGCCCGCAGCCTTGGCCTTGTCCTCGATCTTCTGGCCGTGCTCGTCCGTTCCGGTCAGGAACATCACGTCGTAGCCGGTCAGGCGCTTGTAGCGCGCCATCGCGTCGGTCGCCACCGTGCAGTAGGTGTGACCGATGTGCAGCTTGTCCGACGGGTAGTAGATGGGCGTGGTGATATAGAATCGTTTCTGTTCCATGGGTATCTTCCTCTTTTCCTGCCCGCGCCGAATGAAAGCGGGGCATAAATTCTCTTTAGTTTAGCACATTTGAGGGCATTTTTGCAAGAGGTACGGCGTTATTTGCGCGAGCCCCGCGCAAATAACGCCGTTTTTCTGAGATATTCCTACGCGATGGCACGCTTTTCCAGCGCGCGCAGCAGCGGCACGCCGAGCAGGAAGCACACGGCGGCCTCGCCGATGCCGACCGTCAGCGCGTTGTAGGCGAACAGTCCCGCGAACGCGGCGGAGAAGCCCGCGCTTTCCCAGGCGAGCATCGCGCCGACAAGGACCATGTTGCACACCACCGGCGGCACGGCGGCGGTCCATGCGCTGCGGCAGCGTCCCGACCACACGGCGGCGAGCAGCGTGGCAAGCGTGCCGATGACCAGATCGAGCAGGCCGTAGGGGCTGAGCAGATTGGTGATCAGGCAACCCACGGCAAGGCCGGGGATCGCCGCCTTGCGGTCGCGGCATGGCAGCACGCACAGTGCCTCGCTCAGGCGGAACTGGATCGCGGGAAAGGCGAGACCGAAGAAATTGGAGATCCACGCGAGCGCCGCGTAGGCGGCGGCAATGACGGCGGCGCGGGCGAGGTCACGGGCAGAGTATTGCAGATCCATAGGGGGTATCCTTTCTTGGGTATGTAGACAGACGGTGGGGAAAGACGGTCAGGCGGCCCCGCAGGACCGCCTGACACTTCGCTTAAGGCAATACCGCATAATGGAACAAGAGCGATTTGCGAGCAAATTTTGTGTACGGACGAGGCGCGGTTTCGCGGCAATACTTGACGTATTGCAAGAAACCGCAACAAAGTCAGGGCGCAAAATTTCCGCAAAGCGCCGCAGCTTTCATTGTGCGGTGTTGTCTTAAAATTCGGGGGAGGTCTTGCCGGAGGTCAGGTACTCGTAGTATTGCGCTTCGGTCGCCGCCATATAGGTCATGACCCACAGCGTGCCGACGCCAAGGCACAGTGAGCCGACGATGCCCCAGCCGATAAAGCTCAGGTCCAGCACGAACTTCTCCCACTTGTGGCCGGTCATCAGGCGCTGGCTCTCGTCCAGACATTCCCGCCAGCCGTATTCGGGGTGGTCGGCCTTGACGTAGTAGACCATGGAGTAGGCGTAGGCCTTGACGATGCCGGGGATGAAAAGCAGCAGGCTCCATAGGAAGATAAAGAGCCCGGAGAGCAGACTGATGAGCAGCGTGCCGCCGAAATCGTCCCGAAAGCCGCGGAACAGGTCGTTGAGGTCAATGCCACGGTCCTCGCGCGCCTGCGCGAGGAAGGCATATTTCTGCGCGTAGAGCATCGGACCGGTGACGACAAGCGCGCCGATGCCGGGGAGGATGCTGCCGGCGGCGCCGACGATGGCCGAGACCACCAAGCAGAACACCACGCCCAGCAGCCATTGATCCTTGAAGATGCCGCCGCCGAGCCGGGCGCGGGCGGCTGCCTTCCATTCGCTTCTTGTCATGCCGGTTTTCTCCTTATCACACAATATTTCGCTTACAGCAGGTCGGGCAGATGGCGCACGACCTCGGCACAGCGCGGGCACAGCCCCTCGGCATCAGGCATGAGGGAGTGCTTCCAGCAGCGCGGGCACTTCGTGCCGGCGGCGTTTTCCACCTTGACGGAAAGCTCGCCGCCGACGGTCAGCTCGACCTTGGAGACGATGAACAGGTCGGCCAGCGCCGCGGGATTCTCGTCCGCGAGGAACACGTCGCCCTCGGGCACGGTCAGATGCACGTCGGCCTCCAGGCTCTTGCCGATGACCTTCGCCGCGCGGGCCTCCTCGAGCGCGCCGTTGACGGCGGTGCGGACCTCGATGATGCGCTCCCAGCGCGCCATGGTCTCGGCGTCGAGCGCGTAGGCGGTGAAGGGCTTGTTCATGTCGTTGAGCACCACGTTGCGCGCGTCGTCCTCGGCGGTGTGCGGCATGGCGAGCCAGATCTCGTCACAGGTGAAGGCGAGGATGGGCGCGAAGAGCTTGGCAAGGGTCGAGAGCGTGAGGTAGAGCGCGGTCTGGGCGCTGCGGCGCTCGGCGGAATCCGCCGCCTCGCAGTACAGGCGGTCCTTCACGATATCGAGGTAGAAGCTCGAAAGCGTGGTGACGCAGAAATCGTTGACCGCATGGGTGATGATGTGGAACTCATAGTCGTTGTAGGACTGCCCGACCTTTTCGATCAGCTCGTTGAGCTTGGTGATGAGCCAGCGGTCGAGCACCGGCATATCCTCGGCCTTGGTGAGGTGCGCGGGGTCGAAGTCCACCAGGTTATCGAGCATGAATTTGCAGGTGTTGCGGAACTTGAGGTAGTTCTGGCTGAGCTGCTGGAAGATGGCCTTGGAGCAGCGCACATCCGCGTGGTAGTCGGCGCTCGCCGCCCACAGACGCAGAATGTCCGCGCCGTTCTCGTTGAAAATGTCGGCGGGATCGACGCCGTTGCCGAGACTCTTGTGCATCGCGCGGCCCTCGCCGTCCACAGTCCAGCCGTGGGTGACGCACTCCTTGAAGGGAGCGCCCTCGCCGAACGCGCCCACGGCGGTCAGCAGGGAGGACTGGAACCAGCCGCGGTACTGGTCGAGACCCTCAAGGTACATCGTGGCGGGCCAGAAGCCCTGATCCTTCTTCATCGCGGCGAAGTGCGTGGAGCCGGAGTCGAACCAGCCGTCGAGCGTGTCCTCCTCCTTGGTAAAGCCGCTGCTCTTGCCGCAGTGCGGGCAGGCGAAGCCCTTGGGCAGAATGTCGGCGGCGTCCATCTCGAACCAGGCGTTGGAGCCTTTCTCGGCAAAGAGCCTGCTCACGGCCTCGATGGTCTCGTCGGTGCAGACGGGCTTGCCGCAGTCGGCGCAGTAGAACACGGGGATGGGCAGACCCCAGCGGCGCTGGCGGCTGATGCACCAGTCGGCGCGCTCACGGATCATGCTCTTCATGCGGTCGATGCCCCAGCCAGGGACCCAGCGCACGTCGTCGCACGCGGCGCAGGCCTCGTCCTTAAAGGAATCGACGGAGCAGAACCACTGCGGGGTGGCGCGGAAGATGATGGGCTTCTTGCAGCGCCAGCAGTGGGGATAGCTGTGGACGATGTCCTCGCTGGCGAACAGGGAGCCGTTGTCCTTCATGTCCTGCAGGATGACGGGGTTGGACTCGTCGGTGGTCATGCCCTCGTACTTGCCGGCGTAGGCGGTGTGCTTGCCCTGGTCGTCCACGGGCACCACCATGTCCATGCCGTAGCGCTTGCAGGTCACATAGTCGTCGGCGCCGAAGCCGGGGGCGGTGTGAACGCAGCCGGTACCGGAATCCATGGTGACGTAATCCGCCAGCACCAGGCGGGAGGTCTTGGGCAGGAAGGGATGGTCGGCCAGCATGTTCTCGAAGAAGGAGCCGGGGTGCGTCTCCACGATCTCATAGCTGTCAAAGCCGCCGATCTTCATGACCTTCTCGGTCAGCGCCTCGGCCATGATATACATTTCGCCGTTGGGCGCCTTGACCACGGCGTAGCTCTCGTCGGGGTGCAGGGCGATGGCCAGGTTGCCGGGCAGCGTCCAGACGGTG
>CALDMA010000011.1 GCA_937915075.1 uncultured Oscillospiraceae bacterium | reverse complement strand
GCTTTATCCGCTTCGTGCTGAGTTGACTGAGCGGACTGAACTCGTCAAAGTTTTTAACCAAGTCCACATCATAAATAGCGCAGTAGTGCTTGGTCATGTCAAGCGCAGAGTGACCTAACAGCTTTTGAAGCGTGAACGCATTTCCTCCGCAATCGACAAGGTACTTGCGGGCAAAGGTGTGTCGGAAAAGATGAATGGAAGTCTTTTCCACACCGCGTGAGAGGTTATATCTCTTAACAGCATATCGTAGGCCATTCTCTGTAAGCTGCGTGTTTTCGTCTGTGCAGAAAAGGTAATCATTTGGCTTTCCATCCCGCAAAAACAGATACTCGTCAAGAATATCTACCATTTGAGAGCATAGAGGCAATGGCTGCGGACGTCCGTTTTTCATGTGGCGTGCAAAAATGGTCTTGCTCTCTAAGTCCACGTCTTGAACAAGGAAACTACGTACAGTTGCAGCGCGGCATCCACAATTTACAAGCAGATTGATGATGACCCATGTTCGATATTCGGGAAAGGTTGCGCGCTTAAGGCTCGGTTTCTTCAGCAGTTTCTTTAGCTCAGCGTCCGTATAAGGCGTTTTTACGGTTTCCTGTCTCTTATATGGTTTGATTGTAAGCTGTGTATATCCCTGCTCTTTAGCCCAAAGGAAAAACGTGCGTAAGGCCGATGTATATGAGTTGATGGAATTTGGTGAAAGCTCGGCATCGACCATCTTTGAAATCATCTTATCTATCACTTCATGCGAAAGTTCTTCCATCGGAAGCTCAGATATATCGGCATATTTGCATACCGCTAAAAAACTTGTGCGGTAAGTCCTCAGCGTGACTTCCTTTGCACCAAGAGCCTTTCTTGAGTGCAGAAATGCTTCATAAACCTGTGAAACCGTGCTTAATCTAATTTTTTTCATACGCGCATAGCTCCTTTGTTTTTTTCAAGAAACTAAGCGTGCAAAAAAAGAATCCCTAAGCCATAACTTAAGGATTCTAAGGAATTTGAAATTGAGCCGCTCCCGAACCATGCGCGCTACCAACTGCGCTACACCCGGATGTGCAACACGGCTATTATAAGGAGTTTTCCGCGCGCTGTCAAGAGCGAGAGCGGGAGATTTTTGAAGAATTTTCTTTTCTCGCGCCGCGCCGCCGATTTTACCTCGATTTTACACGACCCGGCTTTTGCATTTTACAGCGCGCCGGTATGCTTTGCGTTGTGGAACGAAAAATGTCCAAAATCAAAATGTGAAATGAGGAATGAAAGATGAAAAAGACACTTGCATTTGTGCTCACCGCTGTGATGAGCCTCTCGCTGCTCGCGGGCTGCGGCAGCAAGACCACTGCCCCCGATAACACCGATAGCACCAACAATGACCAGCCGCAGCAGACCGAGGAAAAGCTCAGCGGCAGCGTCTCGACCAACGGCTCGACCTCGATGGAAAAGGTCATCGGTGCGCTGAGCGAGCAGTTCATGGCCGACAACAGCGGCGTGAGCGTCACCTACGATCCCACCGGCTCCGGCGCCGGCATTGAGGCCGCCAGCAACGGCAGCGCGGACATCGGTCTTGCCTCCCGTGCCCTCAAGGACGAGGAGAAGGCCGGCGGCCTGGCCGAGACCGTCGTCGCCCTCGACGGCATCGCCGTCATCGTCAACGCGGGCAGCAAGGTCGAGGATCTCTCCGTCGAGCAGATCGCCAAGATCTTCACCGGCGAGATCACCGACTGGAGCGAGGTCGGCGGCGAAGCGGGCAAGATCTCCTGCATCGGCCGTGAGGCCGGCAGCGGCACGCGCGACGGCTTTGAGTCCATCACCGGCACCAAGGACGCCTGCAAGCTTGATCAGGAGCTGACCTCCACCGGCGGCGTCATCGAGGCGGTCGCGGGCAATGCCAACGCCATCGGCTACGCCTCCCTCTCCGCGGTCGAGGGCAAGGACACCGTCAAGGCTGTGACGGTCGGCGGCGTCGCCTGCACCGAGGAGACCGTCCTCGACGGCAGCTACGCCATCCAGCGTCCCTTCGTCCTCGTGACCAAGACCGACGCTCCTCTCTCCGCCGCCGCGCAGGCGTTCTTCGACTACGCCACCTCCACCGCCGCGAACGACCTCATCAAGGCCGCCGGCGCGGTGCCGGTCGCAAAGTAAGCGCCATGGCGGCTGCATACATCTCCCCGGCGGCAGAGGGCGCAAAGCCCTCCGCCGCCCAGCCGCGTCACAGCGGTATGCGTAAGACGCTGGAAAACCTCATCCACCTCATCTTCCTGCTCTGCGGCGTGGTCGCCGTAGCGTTCGTGCTGCTCATCAGCGTGTACCTGATCCTCTCGGGCATTCCCGCCATCCGCGAGATCGGACTCGGAAAATTCCTCTTCGGCAAGGTCTGGGACCCGACAAACACCACCACGGGCGCGCAGTACGGCATCCTCGCCTTCATTCTTACGAGCGTCTACGGCACGGCGGGCGCCATCCTCATCGGCGTACCGGTGGGCCTCCTGACCGCCGTGTTTCTCGCCCGCGTCGCACCGCCGCGGCTGGCGGCGGCCATCCGCACGGCGGTGCAGCTGCTCGCGGGCATCCCCTCGGTGGTCTACGGCCTGGTCGGCATGATCGTGCTTGTGCCCGCCATTCAGCGGACCTTTGACCTCAGCTCGGGCGCGTGCCTGCTCGCCGCCGTCATCGTGCTGGCTGTCATGATCCTGCCCTCCATCATCAATGTGTCGGAAACGGCGCTGCGCGCCGTGCCGCACGAGTATGAGGAGGCCTCGCTCGCGCTCGGTGCGACCGAGATGGAAACGAGCTTCCGCGTCGTCCTGCCCGCCGCGCGCAGCGGCGTGGCGACGGCGGTCGTGCTCGGCGTGGGCCGCGCCATCGGCGAGGCGATGGCGATCATCATGGTGGCGGGCAACGTCTCCAATATGCCCGGACTCTTTACCCCCGTGCGCTTCCTCACCACCGGCATCGTCTCCGGCATGGCCTATGCCGCTGTCGGCAGCCTTTACCAGCAGGCGCTCTACTCCATCGCGCTGGTGCTGTTTCTGTTCATCATGCTCATCAATGTGGTGCTGAACCTCTTCATCAAGAAGCGGAAGGAGGACTGACATGGAACGGAACCTTTCCCCGCGCCGCCGCGCGTATGATCTGACCATGCGTTCTCTCGTGTGGCTGTGCGCCGGCCTGACCTGTGCGCTGCTCCTTTTCCTCATCGGCTTTATCTTCTATCGCGGCTTTCCCGGCGTAACGTGGGACTTCCTCTCCGGCACGACCAGCTACATCAAGGACACCATCGGCATCCTGCCGAACATCCTCAATACGCTCTACATCATTCTCCTCGCCATGGCCATCGTCCTGCCGCTCGGCGTGGGCGCCGCCATCTATCTCACGGAGTACGCCGCGAACCGCAGGGTCGTGGAGCTCATTGAGTTTGCGACCGAGACGCTCACCGGCATCCCGTCCATCATCTTCGGCCTTGTCGGTATGCTCTTTTTCGTGCAGAAAATGAATTTGCAGGCGGGCGTGCTCGCGGGCAGCCTGACGCTCGTGGTGATGATCCTGCCGACCATCGTGCGCACGACGCAGGAGAGCCTGAAGACCGTGCCGCAGTCCTACCGCGAGGGCGCGCTGGCGCTCGGCGCGGGCAAGTGGCGCATGGTGCGCACCGTCGTGCTGCCCAACGCTGTGGACGGCATTGTGACCGGCTGCATCCTGGCGGTCGGGCGCATCGTGGGCGAGAGCGCGGCGCTGCTCTACACCGCGGGCTTCGGACTGGTGCTCAATGACTTCGTCACCGCGCTGCACTCGTCCTCCGCCACGCTGACGGTCGCGCTCTACGTCTACGCCAACGACCGCGGGCGCACGGACGTCGCCTTTTCCATCGCAAGTGTGCTGATGCTGCTCACGCTGCTCATCAATCTCACCGCGGCGCTCACCGGCCGCAAGCTCAAAAAGAACGGAGGGACACAGTAAAATGTCTGACGCTCCCATCATCGAAGCCAAGGGCCTGAACCTCTGGTACGGGCCGAACCACGCGCTCAAGGATATTTCCGTCGCCGTCCCCGCACACGAGATCACAGCCTTCATCGGGCCGTCCGGCTGCGGCAAATCGACCTTCCTGCGCACGCTCGACCGCATGAACGATCTCATTCCCAATGTGAAGATCACCGGCGAGGTGGACTTCAACGGCGAAAACATCTACGCGCCGAGCGTCGATGTGACCTGGCTGCGCAGCCGCATCGGCATGGTCTTTCAGAAGGCCAACCCCTTCCCCATGAGCATTTACGACAACATCGCCTACGGCCCCCGCACGCACGGCGTGCGCAATCGCGCGAAGCTCGACGAGATCGTGGAGCGCTCGCTGCGCTCCGCCGCCATCTGGGACGAGGTGAAGGACCGTCTCAGGAAAAGCGCGCTCGGCCTCTCCGGCGGCCAGCAGCAGCGGCTCTGCATCGCCCGCGCGCTCGCCGTCGAGCCGGAGGTGCTGCTCATGGATGAATCCACGAGCGCGCTCGACCCCATCTCAACGTCAAAGATCGAAGACCTCGCGTGCGAGCTCAAGGACCGCTACACCGTCGTCATGGTGACGCACAATATGCAGCAGGCGGCGCGCATTTCGGACAACACCGCCTTCTTCCTGCTCGGCGAGCTGGTGGAGTTCGGCAAGACGGAGCAGGTCTTTTCCACGCCCGCCGACAAGCGGACCGAGGACTATATCACGGGGAGGTTTGGCTGATGCGAAACAAATTTGACGAGCAGCTTTCGCAGCTCAATCACGAAATGATCGAAATGGGTGCGCTGTGCGAGGAGGTCATCGCGCTCGCCAGCAAGGCGTTGACCGAGAACGACAAGGGCCTTGCCGCGAGGGTCGCGCCGCTCGACAGCGAGATCGACCAAAAGGAGCGCGACATCGAAAACCTCTGCCTCAAGCTGCTGCTTCAGCAGCAGCCGGTCGCGCGCGACCTGCGCCAGATCTCCGCGGCGCTCAAGATGATCACGGACATGGAGCGCATCGGCGATCAGGCCGAGGACATCGCCGAGATCATCAGCTTTCTCCACGGCCATCAGGCCGAGGACAACGACCTCCTGCGCGAGATGGCGAAGGCCACCATCCGCATGGTGACGGAAAGCGTTGACGCGTATGTAAAATGTGATACAATGTTAGCGGAGCAGGTCATCGCGGAGGACGACACCGTAGACGGCTACTTCACGCAGGTCAAGGAGCGTCTGATCGGCAAGATCGCGCAGGACCCCGCGGACGGCGAATACGCGCTCGACCTGCTGATGATCGCAAAATATTTTGAACGCATCGGAGACCACGCGACGAACATCGCCGAGTGGGTCATTTTCTCCGTCACCGGCGTTCACAAGGGGGGATAAGGATGATCTGGTGCGTGGAGGACGACGCGAGCATCCGCGATATCGAGGTGTACGCGCTCACATCCACCGGCTTTGAGGCCCGGGGCTTCGCCGACGGCGACACGTTTTGGAATGCCCTGCAAAAGGAGACGCCGCCCGAGCTGGTCGTGCTTGATGTGATGCTTCCCGGCACGGACGGCATCGAGCTGCTGCGCCGGCTGCGCGCGAGCGCGCGCTTTGCCGAGCTTCCCGTCGTGATGGCGACCGCCAAGGGCGCGGAGTACGATAAGATCCAGGGACTTGACCTCGGCGCGGACTACTACCTCACGAAGCCCTTCGGCGTGATGGAGTTCGTCTCCTGCGTCAAGGCGGTGCTGCGCCGCAGCCGTCCGAAAACGGCGCAGGCGCTTCTGCGCAGCGGCACGCTCACGCTCGATCCCGCCGAGCACACCGTCACGGCGAACGGCGCGCGCGTGGAGCTGACGTACAAGGAATTCGAGCTGCTGCGGCTCTTTCTCTCCCACCCCGGCATGGCCTTCACGCGGGATCAGCTGATGGAAAAGGTCTGGGGCATGGACTACTGCGGCGAGACGCGCACGGTGGATATGCACATCCGCACCCTGCGCCAGAAGCTCGGCGAAAACGGCGAGCATATCGAGACCGTGCGCGGCGTGGGCTACCGATGGGAGGCGGAGAAGAAATGACCAAAAAGATCTTCCGCTCCATCCTCACCGTCGGCGTCGCGGTGCTCGCGTGCAGCCTGCTGCTCGTCATGGGCTGCTTTTACAGCTTCTATGAGGGGATGCAGGAGCACCAGCTCGGCGACGAGCTGCGCATCGCCGCGGCGGCCGTGGAGACCAACGGCACGGCCTATCTGGAGAAAATCAAGTCCGACCGCTTCCGCGTCACCTGGATCGCCTCCGACGGCACGGTGCTCTACGACACGCAGGCGGACGCCACGCAGATGGAGAACCATCTTGAGCGCGAGGAGGTCCGCGAGGCGCTGGAGAGCGGCACGGGCAGCTCGAGCCGCTACAGCGCGACGCTGCTGCAAAAGACCGTTTACAGCGCGAGCCGTCTCACGGACGGCACGGTGCTGCGTCTGTCTGCCAGCCGCGCCACGATGGGCGCGCTGCTGCTCGGGGCGTTCCAGCCCATTCTGCTCGTCGTGATCGCGCTGCTCGTGCTCTCGAGCCTGCTCGCGAGCCGTCTGGCCAAGCGCATCGTTGAGCCGCTCAACGCGCTCGACCTCGAGCATCCGCTGGAAAACGACGCCTATGAGGAGCTCTCCCCGCTCCTGCGGCGCATCGACCGCCAGCGCAGGCAGATCGACGCGCAGCTCGCCGAGCTGCGGCAGAAAACGGATGAATTTACGCAGATCACCGCCGGCATGAACGAGGGCCTTGTGCTGCTCGACGAAAAGGGTTCGGTGCTGAACATCAACCCCGCCGCGCAGGCGCTCTTCGGCGTGACGGGCGCGTGCGTCGGGCAGGATTTCCTGACCGTGGACCGCGAACACTCCATGAGTCTCGCGCTCCGCACGGCGATGACCGACGGGCACAGCGAGGTCCGCGCCGAGCGCGGCGGGCGCGAGTACCAGTTCGACCTCAGCCGCATCGAGTCCGACGGCAGAGTGGTCGGCGCGGTGCTGCTGGCCTTCGACATGACCGCGCAGGCCTTCGCCGAGCGCAGCCGCCGCGAGTTCACGGCAAACGTCTCCCACGAGCTGAAAACGCCGCTCCAGGGCATCATCGGCAGCGCCGAGCTGCTGGAGAACGGCATGGTCAAGCCGGAGGATATGCCCCGCTTCGTCGGCCACATCCGCGCCGAGGCACAGCGTCTCGTGACGCTCATCGGCGACATCATCCGCCTCTCCGAGCTGGACGAGGGCGGCGAGCTGCCGACCGAAACGGTCGACCTTCTCCCGCTCGCGCAGGAGGCCGCGGAAAATCTCCGCGCCGCGGCGGAGGCAAAAAGCGTGCGCATCACCGTCTCGGGCGAGAACGCCCCCGTCACCGGCGTGCGGCGGCTCCTGTACGAGATCATATACAACCTCTGCGACAACGCGATCAAGTACAACGTGGACGGCGGCCGCGTGGACGTGCGCGTCGGCGCCGAGGGCGGCAGCGCCTGTCTCGCGGTGCGCGACACGGGCATCGGCATCCCGCCGGAGCATCAGGGCCGCATCTTCGAGCGCTTCTACCGCGTGGACAAGAGCCATTCCAAGGCGAGCGGCGGCACGGGTCTGGGACTGTCCATCGTCAAGCACGCCGTGGCGTACCACCATGGCACGATCACGCTCAAAAGCGAGGTCGGCAAGGGCACGGAGATCACCGTCCGTTTCCCGCAGGAAAAATAAATGCAGCAAAACGGGAAAGAGCCGGTGAACAGCACCCCATTTGTTAGACAAGTATGGTAAAATACTTGGAACTAA
>CALDMA010000010.1 GCA_937915075.1 uncultured Oscillospiraceae bacterium | reverse complement strand
TCCCTTGGGCCTGCTGCACAATTTTTATTCCTGCAAAATATTTTGCGGGCGCAAAGAGTATGCAAAATATTTTGCACTTTTCGCGCTGTTCAAAACGGTTAAATAGATTTAACTACAGCGTGGCGCTTTTGTAACTTTAACCAAAATTGTGCTGTGAAAAAGCAGAGATTAAGGGTCGAACAAAAGCGAAAAAGTGCGATATTAACAAATTTACAGAAAATTAGCAAATGGAAAGCTGAGATTGGCACAGTAATTGCTTTTCATAAATTAGAAAGTTCAGCCGGTTACTTTCTCGTAACAGGCGAGCATAAGGAGGAGTCTTGATATGGCAAAAGCATACCTTGATAGGATCGAAGCGCTGCGTCAGCAGTATCTGGCGACCCGTGTGGACATGGACGTATATAACGCCAAATACGTCACCGAGGGTTTCAAGGATACTGAGGGCCAGCCGTGGATCATTCAAAAGGCGACGGGCTACAAGTACGAATGCGAGCGCAAGCAGATCTACATTCAGGATCACGAGCTGCTGGTAGGCGGCGTTGGCTTCAAGCCCCGCTGCGGTATCCTGAACCCCGACAGCGCTTCCGGCGTCATCGAAAAAGAAGTGGACACCATCAGCACCCGTCCGTTTGACCCATTCTATCTCAGCGAAGAGGGCAAGAAGGTCTATCTCGAGGACGTGAAGGACTACTGGAAGAACAAGTGCGTGCTTGACCGCTGGAACCTGATGCTGCCCGAGGACGTGAAGAAGCTGCGCGCCAACGGTGCGATCTTTATTGACCGCAAGGCCGTCCGCGGCTATGGCGAGACCACGGTCGACTGGAGACTCCTGCTTGCCAAGGGCATCGGCGGTATCAAGGCGGAGGCGGAGGAAGCGCTTGCCAAGCTGGATGACGCTGTCCCCGGCGATCTGGAGAAGTCTTTCTTTTACAGATCCGAGATCATGGTCGCCGACGCGATCATTCACCTCTCGCACCGTCATGCCGACCTTGCCGAAAAGATGGCCGGCGAATGCAAGGACGAAAAGCGCAGAGCGGAGCTGCTCAAGATCGCAGAGGTCTGCCGTTGGGTGCCGGAGCATCCCGCGCGCAATTTCTATGAGGCTTGCCAGTCCATCCTTTCCTATGAGTATGCCTGCTATATGGAGCAGAACGCTTCGTCCTACAACCTCGGCCGCCTTGACCAGTATCTCTATCCCTTCTACAAAGCGGACAAGGAAGCCGGTATCCTGACCGATGACGATGCGCAGGAGCTGCTTGACTGCCTGTGGATCAAGATCGCGGAGATGTCCCTGTTCCAGGATGAGGTCACCGCGCAGTATGCAGCCGGCTACTGCATCACCGTGCAGACGAGCTGCGGCGGTATCGATCAATACGGCAACGATGCGACGAACGAGCTTTCCTACATGATGATCCAAGCGACAATGGACGTGAAGTTCAAGGAGCCGAATCTCTCTGTTACCTACAGCATTGCCAAAAACCCCGATTCGCTGCTGCACAAGGCGGTCGAGGCGATCGGTATGGGCCTGACCATGCCCGCTATCTACGCCAACGATGTGGGCATCCGCATGATGCTCAACAAGGGCGTGCCGCTGAGCGAGGCGTGGGACTGGAACCCCTGCGGCTGCGTGGAGACCAACCTCTCCGGCCGTCTCAAGGAATACACGGATATCGCGGATATCAACATGGGCGCAATGGTCGAACTGGCGCTCAACGACGGCAAGAGCCGTATCACCGGCGAGCAGGTGTCCGTTCATACCGGAGACCCGCGCAATTTCAAGACGTTTGAAGAATTCTTCAATGCTGTTAAGACGCACATCAACTATGTGGTAGACGCCATTACGTCCGGCGACCAGCTGCTTGACTATCTGAGCATGAATTACCGTCCTGTGCCGGCGCTGTCGCTCGGCTTCCCGCATTGCATGGAGGTCGGCAAGGATTACAGCCAGCCCGGTGCTGCCAAGTATACGGTGGGCGGCGGCGTGATTACCGTCGGTCAGGCGGACATCGTAAACTCCATTGCTGCTGTCAAGTATCTTGTGTACGACGAAAAGAAGCTCACGATGGATCGCCTCATCAAAGCACTGGATGCGAATTTCGAGGGCTACGAGGACGTGCAGGCCATGTGCCTTGCCGCCCCCAAGTACGGCAACGATGACGAGCGCGCAGACTTCTGCGTGGGCGAGATCTTTACCCATGTGGTTGACCAGTTTGAGACATACGATACGAAGTTCGGCAAGATGACCTGCGGTATGCTTCCGGTGTCTGGCAACACGCCCATCGGACAGTGGGTCGGTGCGCTGCCCTCCGGACGCAATGCTGGGACGCCGCTCACCGACGGTATCGGTGCGACCGGCGGAACGGATGTCAACGGTCCTACGGCACTGCTCAAGTCTGTCAGCTGCATTCCGCACGCCCGCTATACGCAGGGCACGCAGCTCAACATGAAGTTTGAACCTGAGATGCTCAAGGGCGAGGACGGCATCGCACACGCCATGAACCTCATCAAGACCATGAGCACGCTGGATGTCTATCATGCGCAGGTCAACTGCGTGGACCGCAATACGCTGCTCGATGCACAGGCACATCCCGACAAGCACCGCGATCTGCTGATTCGTGTTGCGGGCTATACCGCATTTTTCGTTGAGCTCGGCAAGGAAACACAGGACGAGATCATCGGCCGCACGGAGATCAATGCCTGGGTCGGCGGCTGCTGCGGTAGATAAAAACGCATATACGTACTTCCTTTCCCCAGAAGGGCCGACCTTTGCCGTGAATGGGGGCTTACGGCAAAGGCCGGTACCGATGGGAAAAGAGGGAAAAAGAGCGGCGTGTCCGCTCCAAGAGACAGGGAGGCCGAATATCCATGGCATACATTCCGGATTATGAGGGGAAAAACCTTACATGTATGGTGCTGCGCATTGAGCGGAGCTCCATTCACGACGGCGAAGGCTTCCGCACAGTGGTTTTCCTGAAAGGCTGTCCGCTGCGCTGCCAGTGGTGTTCGACACCGGAGAGCCAATCGCCCCAGATCGAGGCGGCGCAAACCGGAGACACGACCTATGGCGTGAGCATGACGGTGGAACAGATCCTCAAAGAGGTCCGGAAGGACATCCCCTTCTACTTCCATTCCGGTGGGGGTATGACGCTTTCCGGCGGAGAGATCTTTTCACAGCCAGAGGCAGCCAAGGCCCTGCTGAGGGAAGCACGGGCCGAAGGGATTCGCACGGCAATCGAAACGAGCTTCTTTACGACCGCCCACGCAGTCGAACGAGTGCTGCCGTATGTGGAAACCGCTTTTGTAGACCTGAAGCTGTTCGACGCGGAACGGCACAAAGCATATTGCGGTGTGGACAACGGCACGATCCTCTACAACCTTTTGTATACCAATCAGATGGATTGGAACGGCAGGCTGATCGTGCGCACCCCACTGATCCCCGGCATCAACGACATGCCGGAGGAGTTGGAGGCAATCGGACGCTTCTGTGCTCAGCTCAAAAAGCTGCAATATGTTCAGCTTTTGCCCTATCACCGGCTCGGCACCGAGACCTATCGTAAATTAGGCCGTACCTATCAGCTGCCGGAGGTGCCGACGCCGAGTGCAGAGCACATGGAGAAGTGCAGAGCGATCGTACGGAAATGGGTCGCAGATGTACGATAAAAAGAACAGGAGGAAAAAACAATGAACAAGCATCCCGATATCTTTCTGTTTGAAGAATGTTGCGGTGAGCATAGCCATGAGTACCCGCAGATCCTCGTCCCGCTGCAAAAGAGTATGGAGGTCTGCATCGGGGATACCTACTACACCGTTACTGCGCAGGAGCTTTGTCTTGTCCCTGCGGGAATGCAGCACGAATGTAGCTTTCACGGACAGCTGCTCGCCATCAATCTGTCTGCGGACATGGCGGATATTCAGAAGCTTTCCAATCTTTCCTATCCCATCGTTGTTTCGATGCAAGGACAGATCATGCAGCTCGTCGAGCTGATCCAGTCGGAGGCAAAGCAAAACCCGGACGGTCACTCGCTGCGCCATCTCTACAGCTACCTTTACAGCAAGCTGCTCGATAACTGTGCGCCGCCCTCCATCCGTTATATCAGCGAGCATTATGACCTGCCGATCACGGTCAATCAGCTCGCAGAGATGGAAAATTACAATATCACCTATTATAACGACTGGTTCAAGCAGCAGACCGGTCAGTCCCCCAGCCTTTACCTGCGCAATCTGCGCATTGCCAAGGCGAAGGAACTGCTGCGCAGCACCGATTACGGCGTGATGGATATTGCGTTGATGGTCGGCTACAGCAGCAACGCTACATTTACCCGTGCATTTCACAGTATCACCGGCATGACGCCAAAGCTCTACCGCGAATGTCCCAGCCTCTCTGAGAAGCTGGGCTGAAGCCTCAAAGTTAAATCATCCAACCTTTCCTCGGGACCCACTGCTTTGTGTGAAATTAAAATAAAGAAGGGAGAACCCCAATGAAAGAAAAAATCAAAGTCAAATGGTCGGTAATGTCCGTCACGGTCATCCTGTTTGTTGCAATGCTTGCGGCAATTTTGGTCAATGCGGAAAAGTTCTACGATATCCTCAACAATCTGGTCATGAACAACCTTATGTGGGGCACCGGCTGGGTATCCAGTATCGTCTGCCTCGTCATGGTAGTGTTTTTGCTGGCTGTTATGTTTACCCCAATGGGTAAAATCAAGCTGGGCGGTCCCAATGCCAAACCCAAGTTCACCAAAATGCAGTGGTTCGGCATTTCGCTCTGCACCGGTATCGGTGCCGGCGTGGTGTTCTGGGGAGCTGCGGAGCCGCTGCTGTTCGCCATGGAGCCGTCCCCCAGCGCGGGACTGGCAGCCGGCAGCAACGGTGCCATCCTCTGGAGCATGGTTCGCTGCTTCATGCACTGGGGCTTTACCCCCTATGCCAGCTGCGTGGTTTTAGGCGTTATCCTTTCCTACTTTATCCTGAATAAAGGAGCACCCTTCAAGACCAGCTCCTGCCTGATCCCCATTTTCGGCGAGAAGGTCGTCAACAGCAAGCTCGCAACAGTGTTCGATGCTATCTCCGCATTCGCACTTACCGGTGCTGTTGCCGGTGGCCTGGGCTACGGTGCGATGCAGTTGTCCACTGCGGTCGAGGCGTTTGCCGGCATCAAGCCCAGCACGCTGATCTATGTGGCGATCATTGCCGTGATGTTCCTTTGCTATAACGCATCTGCCGTTTCCGGTCTGCGCAACGGTATCACCTGGCTGTCCAACCGCAATGTGCAGCTGTTCTTTGTTCTGCTGATCTTTGTGTTCCTGGTAGGTCCCACCTCCTACATTTGCAACCTGTTCACGGAAAGCTTCGGCAGCTACATCAGCGAATTCTTTGCCAACAGCCTCAACACCGCACCCTATGTGGATGCTGCCCGCTGGCCGCAGAACTGGGATATGTACTGGTGGGTCGACTGGATGGCTTATACGCCGCTGCTTGGACTGTTCATGGTTCGTGTGGCGTATGGCCGGACACTGAAAGAGTTTGTCCTCATTGAGTGGCTGCTGCCCGCCATGTTCGGTATTGTGTGGTTCTCCGTGTTTGGCGGAACGATCCTTCACGCGCAGTTCTATGATGGTATCGATTTCTACACCATCTATCTGGAAAAAGGCGCCGAAGCGCTGACGCTGTCGCTGTTTGATACGCTGCCGCTGGGAACGATCGCAAAAATCGTCATGCTGGTCATCATTACCGTCTCCCTTGTTACCCAGTGTGACTCCATGACCGTTACGCTCGCCAGTATGAGCATTGAAGGCGCTGATGAAGAGACGGAAGCTCCTGTGTGGCTGAAGCTGTTCTGGGGCACCGTGTTCGCTGTGATCGCAGCGGTGTTTGTTTCCCTTGGCGGCATCGGAGGCGTCAAGACGATCAAGTCTTTCTGCGGTATCCCGCTGACCTTTATCTGCCTTGCTGTGTTTATCGGCTTCCTGAGCTATATGGCGAAGCGCCCCAGAACGGCAGACGGAAGCTATATTTACGAAGCGGAAGTAGCAAACGCGCCGGATAACGGCGAGCCTATGGTGCCGCGGAGCAAGAGCAAGCTTTTAAACAAGCTCGGTTGGTAATTACGCGAAAATGATCAAGCGCCTTCACACATCGCACTTGAATTGATATGCTTTTGGTTGGATCGAATTTATAAATAATGCCGAAGGAGTGATGCAAAATTGCATCACTCCTTCAGGTGCATTGAGAAACGATCTATAACGCTAATTTGGAGAAAAGAGGTTACGCTATGTATCGCATCGTCAGAAAAGAAGCGCTCAAGCCGACCGTCATCCTGTATGAGATCGAGGCGCCGATGGTGGCAAAGAAGGCCGAGCCCGGCCAGTTCATCATCCTGCGCGTCGATGAGAATGGCGAACGCATCCCCATCACGATCCATGACTACGACCGCGAGAAGGGCACCGTCACCATCATCGTGCAGACCGTCGGCGCGACCACCGAGAAGCTCAGCCACAAGCAGCAGGGCGAGTTCATTCAGGACTTTGTCGGCCCGCTCGGCCGTCCGACCGAGACCGAGGGCAAGAAGAAGGTCTGCGTGGTCGGCGGCGGCGTCGGCTGCGCCATCGCCTATCCCGTGCTCAAGAAGTTCCATGACTGCGGCGCGGAGGTCCACGCAGTCGTCGGCTTCAAGAACAAGGACGTTGTGATTTTGGAGGATAAGTTCAAGTCCGCCTCCGACGTGATGAAGCTCGTCACCGACGACGGCTCCTACGGCGAGAAGGGCCTTGTTACCGATGCGCTCAAGCAGCTCATCGAGGAGGGCAACCAGTACGACGAGATCTTCGCCATCGGTCCCGCCATCATGATGAAATTCGTCTCCAAGACGACCGAGCCCTACGGTATCCCCACCACCGTTTCCATGAGCCCCATCATGGTCGACGGCACGGGCATGTGCGGCGGCTGCCGCCTCACCGTCGGCGGCGAGACCAAGTTCGCCTGCGTGGACGGTCCCGACTTCGACGGCCACAAGGTCGATTGGGACGAGAGCCTCAAGCGCGGCAAGATGTACTTCGATTGGGAGCGTCATAAGCACGAAGAAGTCTGCAACCTGTTCAAGAAGGAGGTCCAGTAAGATGCCGAATATGAGCCTGAAAAAGAACGAGATGCCCTCTCAGGATCCCAACGTCCGCAACAAAAACTTCCTGGAGGTCGCCCTCGGCTACACCGAGGAGCAGGCGCTCGACGAAGCGGCCCGCTGCCTCAACTGCAAGAACCATCCCTGTGTCTCCGGCTGCCCCGTGCAGGTGAAAATTCCGGAGTTCATCAAGAAGATCACCGAGAAGGATTACGAGGGCGCCTATCAGGTCATCCACGAGACCTCCTCTCTGCCCGCCGTCTGCGGCCGTGTCTGCCCGCAGGAGACCCAGTGCGAGAGCAAGTGCATCCGCGGCATCAAGGGCGAGCCGGTCGGCATCGGCCGTCTCGAGCGCTTTGTCGCCGACTGGCACAACGCCAACGTGCAGGAGGCTCCCGCAAAGCCCGTTTCCAACGGTCACAAGGTCGCCGTCATCGGCTCCGGTCCCAGCGGTCTGACCTGCGCGGGCGACCTCGCCAAGAAGGGCTACGACGTCACCGTGTTCGAGGCGCTGCACCTCGCCGGCGGCGTGCTGGTCTACGGCATCCCCGAGTTCCGTCTGCCCAAGGCCATCGTGCAGAAGGAGGTCGACGGCCTCAAGGCGCTCGGCGTCAAGGTCGAGACGAACATGGTCATCGGCCGCG
>CALDMA010000009.1 GCA_937915075.1 uncultured Oscillospiraceae bacterium | reverse complement strand
GATCGCCCTTATAGATACCGTAGGCAGCACCGGCAAGGGAGGCGTCGCCCTGCGCCGTTCCGCTCTCGCGGTCGCTCTTGGTTACGGTGACATTGAACTTCTTGAGGATGTTGGAAAAGCTCTTGTTGGTTACGCTGTTCCACTCCACGGCGGCGCTCTGACTGTCGGGAATCACATAGCGAATGGCGGCGTCCATCTCCTCCAGCGTGTAGCCGGTGCCGATGAGCACATCCCGGAAAGTCGCCACACCGTTTTCATCGGTGACGGCGTATTCATCTACAGGCAGGCCGCTGAGGGAGATGCCAAAAAGGTGGAACTTCACACCCTGATTCAGTCCGTCCTCGGAGATCTTGGTCACGGTCAGATCACCGCGACGGAGCACATTGTTGAAGGAAACCGTCGCCGTCTGTCCGGCAAGCACGGTAACACGGTGGCTTTCCTGGGGCACATACTTGTCATAGCTCTGCTCGGTGACGCTATAAATGCCGGGCATCAGATTGTCGATGCGAATTTCACCGTTCCGGTCGGTGGTAACGGTCTGATTGACGCCCTCGCCGGTGATGGTGAAGGCGATGCCGTCTACTTTGCCATCCTCGCTGGTCTTGATGATTTTGGCGCTACCGTAGCTGACCTTCAGCTTCAGAAAGGCTGTGACCGGGTCGCTGACGGAGGCCGTATAGGTGATGGTATCCTGAACGCCGCCGTTGGGGCCGTACTTATAGTCCGTCCAAACAAGAACGCCGCAGCGGGAAGCGCTTCGACTTGCGGAGATCGTCACATTACCGGTAGGAGCCGTATCGGTGGTGATAGTGAGCGTATTGCCCGACACGCTGAAATGAAAGCTCGTCTCACTGGCGGAGAAGGTAAACTGCGACAGTACACGGTTGGTATCCGTGAGCTCTGCAACATACTGACTGCCGTCCCACGCAAGCTCAATGGTCTTTGCGCCGCCGCTGCTTCTGCTCATAAAGCTGGGGCAAACGGCATGGCTCTGCACACTGGACTCGATGCTGTCGTAATAATCCATGATTCGGCTATACAGCGGATGATTGGGGGAAACCAGCGACAGGATCTCATCATAGCCGCCGGTGCTCACATGGTCAAAGTCCGCATCGCGCTCGCCCACAACCGTTTCCCAAACGAGCAGCTGGGTAGCGAAGGCGTGGGCCAGCTTATCCGCATCTGAATCGTTCTGCGATCTCCACGAGGTGGAAAGGTTGCCCTGATAGCCATACTGCATGATACGCCCCAGCAGCAGCTTAATGTCATCCGGCTCGATGGTGTTGTTGTACTGGCTGGGATAGTTATCCCAGAAATCCTCACCGAAGCCGTGGTAGGTATCGCCGACATTTCGGGAGAGGCCGGGCTCGATGCAATAGCATACCTTCCCGTCAAAGGAATCCATGCAATGCAGGGTAGTATAGTTGCTGGAGCCTGTTGCCCAGCCGTTCATATAGTTTTTCGCGGAGTGTCCCCATGCGTCCTCGGAGTAAATCTGAGCAGCGTCCCCGTCACGGGGAAAGGAAATCATATAGGACTCCGCTGTTTCGCTTGCGGCGAAGGCCGTGGTCGTGC
>CALDMA010000008.1 GCA_937915075.1 uncultured Oscillospiraceae bacterium | reverse complement strand
TTTTGTCACGGACAGTGCGGAAATTCCTTTCCTTTTTTCAGGGAATCCCGTATAATAAACTTGATCAGATGCTGATATCATCTGCCCGGAGGGAAGAATGTCCATGTTCAAGGATCAACTCAACGAATATATGACGCAGCTGAACTGCTCCGGCAGGGAGCTGGCAGAGACCAGCGGCCTGTCTCCGGCCACCATCAGCCGCTACCGCAGCGGAGAGCGGGAGCCGAAAAGCGCCGCGGAGTGGGACAAGCTCATTTCCGGCATCGTCTGCCTTGCTGCCCAGCGGGATATCCCTGCGCTGACAGAAGAAGCGGTGCGGGAAAAGCTGGCCCCCTTTTCCCCGGAAAGCGGCTTTGACATGGAGCGTCTGCGCTGCAACCTGAACAGTCTGCTTGTGACCTTTTCCATCAGCGTCTCCGATCTGGCGCGCAGCATCAACTACGACGCCTCCTACATCTCCCGCATCCGCAACGGGCAGCGCCGACTGGCAGATCCCGAGCGCTTTGCGTCCGCAGTCGCCGACTTCGTCATCCGCCGTTTTGACGCTCCGGCAGAACGCGCTATCCTCGCCGAGCTGATCGGTGCCAAAGCATCTGAGCAGGACGCAGACGCCCTTTACCGTGCTTTGGTTCAATGGCTGGGCGGCCACGACGCAGAGCGAAGCGATGATGTCGCTTCGTTCCTGAAGCATCTGGATTCGTTCGATCTCAACGAATATACCCGCGCCATCCGCTTTGACGACATGAAGGTTCCAACCGTACCGTTCCAGCTGCCGCTGAGCAAGACCTATTATGGGCTGGAGGAGATGAAAAGCGGGGAATTGGACTTCCTCAAGGCAACGGCGCTGGGAAAATCGGACGAGCCCGTGTTCCTGTGCAGTGATATGCCGATGGACGACATGGCGAGAGATCAGGAGTTCACAAAAAAGTATATGTTCGGTCTTGCCGTACTGCTGAAAAAGGGTCTGCATCTGAATGTGGTGCACAATCTGGATCGTCCCTTCCATGAACTGATGCTGGGGCTGGAGGGCTGGATCCCGCTGTATATGACGGGACAGATCACGCCCTGCTACCTTAAGGGCGTGCAGAACAATGTCTACTGTCATTTCCTCAATGTTTCCGGCAGTGCAGCGCTTTCCGGCGAGTGCATAGCCGGAGCGCATGAGCAGGGACGCTATGAATTGGTCAAGGGCGGCGAGGCGCTTCGCTATTTCCATGACCGCGCCGCCGCCATCTGGAAAAAGGCGCTGCCCCTTATGGACATCTATCGGGAGGAGCAGACTGCGGCGCTCCATGCGTTTCAGCTTGCCAGCGTGCAGAATATCGGACCGCGCTGCCGCGTGCTGCCCGCTCCGCCGCTGGGAACGCTCCGTGAAGAAACGCTGCGCACCATGCTTTCCGCACACGGGCTGACCGCCGCAGAGCGGCAGCGTGTTCTGGATCACGCCGCCGCGCAGCGCTCCTATATGGAACAGGTTCTTGAGCACAGTGCTATCACGGACGCTTTCCCCGAACTGTCACAGAAAGAGTTCGCTCAGGATGCTCCGGCTCTTTCACTCTCTACCCTGTTCTTTCCGAAGGATATCCGCTATACTTACGAAGAATATTGCCGCCACATGGAGCAGACAACTGAGTATGCCCGCACCCATTCCGGCTACTCTCTTCGCCCCTGTGACACGGATTTTCACAATATCTCGATCTCCGTCCACGAAGGCCGATGGGCGATGATCTC
>CALDMA010000007.1 GCA_937915075.1 uncultured Oscillospiraceae bacterium | reverse complement strand
GTACTCCGTTTCAAACGGCTCCTTTTCCAGAAATTCATAGGGCTTGGCCTTGGCGGCACAGGCAAGAAAGATGGCGACGCCGACGGCGACCAGCACGAGCAGCACGCAAAGCCCCACGCCCGCGGCGGCGTCCTCGGAGATGCCGAAGCGCGATACCTCGCTCATTCCGGCGAGCAGGATCAGGCAGATGGGGGAGAGGATGCAGAGCATCGTGGCGAGCGCGATCTTCGGCGCGGCGGCGCGGCGCAGGGCGAGGTATTCGGACGCCTCCGCCATCGTCACGCGGCGCAGGGGCGAGTCACAGCTCTCGGGCGCGGGCTCCTCCTCGGAAAGCTCGTCCTTGAGCAGGAAGTCGGTCGTCACGCCGAACAGGCGGCTCATCTGCACGACCTTGTCCATATCGGGCACGGACTGCGCGCCCTCCCACTTGCTCACGGACTGGCGCGTGACGCCGAGCTGCTCCGCCAGCTCCTCCTGTGACCAGCCGGCCTTTTTGCGCAGGGCAGTGATCTTATCAGCCAATATCATAAGGGGTCCTCCGATTCCGGCGCACACGGCGCCTGTTTGATGGGCAGAGCATATCGCTTTTCGCGGTTGCGGACAAGAAAGGCGGGCAGGAAATTTGTCAATCGACGGTTGCGCGCAGGGCCGAAAACGGCTCTGCGCGCGGTTTTTTCAGAAATGGAAGCCCTTGGGCATCCACCTGCGGGACTTATAGTAAAGGAGGAAGGCAATGCTGGTGAGCACCCAGGAGATGGGGTAAATGACGGCGATGGTGAGGTTGGAGTTGTGCGAGAAGGCGTAGCCCCAAAGGTAGATGAGGCGCACGATGCAGGTAAAGACCATCGTGATGGCGGCGGGGACCACCGCGTCGCCGACGCCGCGCATGGTGGCGGAGAGGACCTCGACGAGCGTGAAGAGCACATAGCAGGGAGCAATGAGCGCCGTCACCTGTGCGCCGATGGCGATGACCGTCGGGTCGTCGCCGACGAAGAGGTGCATCATCGGGTAGCGGCCCGAGAAGATGATGACGGAGAAGAGCGCGGAGGTCGTCAGGTGGATGAGCAGCCCCTTGTGGATCGACTCGTGTACGCGCTCGCGGTCGCCCGCGCCGAAATTCTGCCCGACGTAGGTCATGACGGCGATGCCGATGGCGTTGGAGATGGGCCAGTAGTAGTCGTCAAACTTGTTGAAGGCGGTCCAACCCGCCATGGAGTCTGTGCCGAGCATATTGATGCCGACCTGCAGGACGATGTTGGCGATGCCGTACATCGCGCTTTGAAGAGCGGCGGGGATGCCGACGCGGAGCATCCGGCGGAGGATGCCGCGGTCAAGCTCCTCGCGGTCATAGAGCAGGCGCTGCTCCTCGGGCAGACGGCGCAGGGCGCGCACGACCAGCGCCGCGCACACGACCTGCGAAAGAGCGGTCGCGGCGGCGGCTCCCTCGATGCCCCATTGGAAAACGATCACAAAGAGCAGGTCGAGCGCAATGTTGGCCACCACGCAGACGAAAAGGTAGTAGAGCGGGCGCTTGGAGTCGCCCATCGCGCGCAGGATGCCGCTGCCCATGTTGTAGAGCATGGTCGGCACCATGCCGAGAAAGAAGATACGCAGATAGGCGGCGGAGGCGTCGAGCGTTTCGGGAGTGGTCTGCATCCAAACGAGCAGCTGCCGCGCCGAGGTGATGCCGATGACCGTGAGAAGGATGCCGCAGACCACCGAGAGCAGCATGGCGGTGCAGATGCTCCGACGCACGCGCTGTATGTCCCGTGCGCCGAAGTGCTGCGCGACGATGACACTCGCGCCCGACGAGAGCGCGACAAAGGCGTTGACGAGCAGATTCGTGATGCGGCCCGACGAGCCGCCGACCGAGGCGAGCGCGGCCTTGCCGAGCGCGCGGCCGACGATAACGGCGTCGGCGGTGTTGTAAAGCTGCTGGAGCAGCGAGCCGAGCATGATCGGCAGCGCGAAGAGCAGCATCCCCTTCCAGATGCAGCCCTCCGTGATGGGGTTGCGGGCGGTGACTTTATTTTCCATAAACGCAGCAGGCTCCTTATTCCGTGAGAGAAAGCAGCGCCCCGACAGAGAGCCTGACGGGACGTTCGCAGAAGTCATTATAGCGTATCCGTGCGAAAAAGCAAGAGCCTTTCGGACAAAGAAACGAAAAATCGGGAGCGGCCTGTGCCGCTCCCGATTTTTCTGCTTATTCCAGCTCGAACGCGCCGGTGTAGAGCTGATAGTAGGTGCCCCTTTCGGCGATCAGCTTTTCGTGGCTGCCGCGCTCGATGATGCGGCCGTGGTCAAGGACCATGATGACGTCGGAGTTCTTGACGGTGGACAGGCGGTGCGCGATGACGAACACCGTGCGGCCCTCCATCAGCTGATCCATGCCGCGCTGTACGATGGCCTCGGTGCGCGTGTCGATGGAGCTGGTCGCCTCGTCGAGGATCATCACCGGCGGGTCGGCGACCGCCGCGCGGGCGATGGCGATGAGCTGGCGCTGGCCCTGCGAGAGGTTCGCGCCGTTGTTGGTCAGCAGCGTGTCATAGCCCTGCGGCAGGCGCGTGATGAAGTCGTCCGCGCCGGCGACCCTTGCCGCCGCGCGGCACTCCTCGTCCGTCGCGTCCAGACGGCCGTAGCGGATGTTCTCCATCACCGTGCCGGTGAAGAGGTTCGTCTCCTGCAAAACGAGGCCGAGGGAGCGGCGCAGATCCGCCTTCCTGATCTTGTTGATGTTGATGCCGTCGTAGCGGATCTTGCCGTCGGCAATGTCGTAAAAGCGGTTGATGAGGTTCGTGATGGTCGTTTTGCCTGCGCCGGTCGCGCCGACGAAAGCGACCTTCTGGCCCGGCTCGGCATAGACGGAGACGTCGTGCAGCACGTCCTTGCCCTCGGTGTAGGCGAAGTCCACATCCACGAGGCGCACGTCGCCGCGCAGCTCGGTGTAGGTGAGGGTGCCGTCGCCGTGCGGGTGCTTCCACGCCCAATGACCGGTGCGGCGGTCGGCCTCGGTCACGGTGCCGTCGGGCGCGACCGCAGCGTTCACGAGCGTCACATAGCCGTCGTCCGTCTCGGGCTTTTCGTCGATGAGGGCGAACACGCGCTGCGCGCCCGCGCCTGCCATGACGACCGCGTTGATCTGCTGGGAGAGCTGGTTGACGTTTCCGGTGAACTGGCGCGCCATGTTGAGGAAGGGCACGAGGATGGAGATGTCCAGCACCTTGCCGGAGAAGGACACGTTTGGCAATCCGATGAGCAGGAACACGCCGCCGACGAGCGCGAGCGTCACATAGAGGATATTGCCGATGTTGGCGATGATGGGGCCGAGAACGCTGGCATAGGCCTGCGCGCGGAAGCTGTCCTCAAAGAGGGCGTCGTTGAGCCGGTCGAAGTCCTCGATGCTCTTTTGCTCGTGGCAGAAGACCTTGACGACCTTCTGACCCGCCATCATCTCCTGAATGAAGCCCTCGGTGGAGGCGACCGCCTTCTGCTGGCGGACGAAGTATTTCGCGCTGCCGCCGCCGATCCTCTTCGTGACCGCGACCATGGCGATGATGCCGAGTACGAGCACCAGCGTCAGCCAAAGGCTGAAGTAGAGCATGATGGAGAACACCACGAGCACGATCGCGCCGGACTGAATGAGCGCGGGCAGCGCCTGCGAGACGAGCTGGCGGAGGGTGTCGATGTCGTTCGTGTAGTGGCTCATGATGTCGCCGTGCTGATGGCTGTCAAAGTAGCGGATGGGCAGCTTTTGCATCCCGCCGAACATCTCGCAGCGGAGCTTGTGCAGGAAGCCCTGCGTCATATACGCCATGAGCTGCGTGTAGACCGTCATGGAGAGGATGGAGAGCGCGTAGAGCACGACGAGAAGCGTGAGGTAGGGCACGATCTCCGCCTTGGCCGAGGCCCAGTCGCGGCTGACGTACCACTTTTCGATGACCTGAATAATGTTCTGCGTGAAGAGCGAGGGAACGGAGGACACGATGGAGGAAAACAGGATGCAGACAAAGGTGACGGGGGCGAGCACGGGGTAGTAGGAAAAGAGCTTTTTGACCGTGCGCCCCAGCGCGGCGGGGCCGAGATCGCGCCGCGTGGGATCGGCGTGCGGATTCACTTTAGGCATTCTCGTCGCCTCCGTTCGTCTGGGATTCGTAGACCTCGCGGTAAATCTCGGAGGTCTTGAGCAGCTCCTCGTGCGTGCCGGAGGCGGCAATGGCGCCGCCGTCCATCACGAGGATGAGGTCGGCGTCCTGCACGGACGCGACGCGCTGGGCAATGATGATCTTGGTCGTTTCGGGAATATAGGACTTGAAGCCCTCGCGGATGAGCGCGTCGGTGCGCGTATCGACCGCGGAGGTCGAGTCGTCGAGGATCAGGATCTTCGGCTTCTTGAGCAGCGCGCGGGCGATGCACAGGCGCTGCTTCTGGCCGCCGGAGACGTTCGTGCCGCCCTGCTCGATGTGGGTGTCGTAGCCGTCGGGGAAGGAGCGGATGAAGTCGTCCGCCTGCGCGAGGCGGCAGGCCTCCTCGAGCTCCGCGTCCGTGGCGTTCTCATTGCCCCAGCGGAGATTTTCTTTGATGCTGCCGGAGAACAGCTCGTTCTTCTGCAGCACCATGCTCACGGCGCTGCGCAGCGCGTCGAGGTCGTACTCACGCACGTCCACGCCGCCGACCTTCACGCTGCCCTCCGTCACGTCGTAGAGACGGGGGATGAGCTGCACGAGGGTCGATTTGCTCGAGCCGGTGCCGCCGAGGATGCCGACGGTCTGTCCCGAGGCGATGTGGAGGTCGATGTCCCGCAGCGCGTATTTCTCTGCGCCGGCGGAATACTTGAAGCTGACGCCGTCGAAGTCCACGGAGCCGTCCACAACGGTCGTGACCGGCGCGGCGGGATCGTCGATGGCGGGCTGTTCGCTGAGCACCTCGCAGATACGCTTGACGGACTCGGCGGACATGGTGAGCATGACGTAGATCATGGAGACCATCATCAGCGACATGAGCACCTGAATGCCGTAGGTGAGCATGGCGGAGAGCTGGCCGACGTCGATGGTCGTGCCGCCGTTCGCGATGATGAGCTTCGAGCCGACGAAGAGCACAAACACCATATTGAAGTACACGCACAGCTGCATGAGCGGGGAGTTGAGCGCGACCACGCGCTCGGCGTGCGTGAAGTCGCTGCGGATGTTGTCGCTCGCGGCGGTGAACTTCTTCGTCTCGTAGCCCTCGCGCGCGAAGCCCTTCACCACGCGCATCGCGCGCACGTTTTCCTCCACGGATTCGTTGAGCTTATCGTACTTGCGGAACACCGCACGGAACGCGGGCATGGCCTCGCGCGCGATGAAGAACAGTCCGACGACCAGCACCGGCACAATGACCACAAAGGTCAGCGCGAGAGAGCCGCCCATGATGAACGCCATGATGATGGAGAAGACCATCATCAGTGGGGCGCGGACCGCGATGCGGATGCACATCATGTACGCCATCTGCACGTTCTGAATGTCGGTGGTCATGCGCGTGACGAGCGAGGCGGACGAGAACTTGTCGATGTTCTCGAACGAAAAGCCCTGCACGCGGGTGAAGAGGTCGTGGCGCACATTTTTGGCAAAGCCCGCCGCCGCCTTGGAGCCGGTGAAGCCCGCCGCGCCGCCGCACGCCAGTGAGATCATCGCCAGCAGCACGAGCACAAGGCCCACGCGCACGATGCCGCCGAGCTCCGCGCCGGCCTTGACCTCATTGATGAGGTTGGCGGTCTCAAAGGGAATGATAACGTCGATGGCGACCTCGGCCAAAATGAGCACGAGGGTCCAGACCGTCGGCTTTTTGTACTCGCGGATACATTTGGTAAGCTGTCGGATCATTCGCTTTCACATCCTTTCCCGCACGGGGCGAAATCCCGTGCGCCGTTCATTTTTTTGGCATTTTCCAGCATCACGTCGGTGATGCGGAGAAGCTGCGCGACCTCGTCCTCGCTCAGCCCTTGGCAGAGCTCCGAGAACACGCGCTCATCGAATTCGCCGATCGCCTGACGGAGCGCGCGGGCTTTTTCCGCCGAGGCGACGGCCTTGCACCGCCGGTCTACCTCGGAGGGGCGGCAGGTGATAAAGCCCTTGCTCTCGAGCTTCTTCAGAAGCTCCGTCATCGTCGGGTGTGTCACGTGCGCCGCGTCCTCCAGCGCCTTCTGCGTGACCTCGCCGGTTCCCTCGCGCTCGAGCCGTTCAAGCGCGCCGAGCACGCCGAACTGTGTGCCGGTCAGGCCGGTCCCGCGGACGTATTCGTCCATCTGCCGGCGCATGGTGCGCTGCAGCACCGCAAAGCGCAGCCCCTTCGGCATGGGGTGCTTACACATTCTTCCTCACCTCGAAAAATAAAATACGTCGCATACGACCTATTGACCTGCGTATTGTAGCCGAAACATTTTTTCTTGTCAAGCGGGAAAATGAAATGACACAGAAAGTTCACAAATGGAACGGCCCGCCCCCTGCGGGACGGGCCGGATCGACGGAGGGCGTTATTTGCCGGCGGGCACGGCGGTACGCCGGCGCAGCGCGCGGAGAAGCAGGTACATTACGGCAAAGACCGCGGCGAGGAGCACGGGGTAGCCGAGCAGATGGCTGCCAAATCGCTCAAAGAACTTGAGCGGGTTGCCCTCGTCGGCGCGCATGAGGAACATGAAGTTCGTACCGAACGCACGGTTGAAAAACCAGATCGGCACGGCCATCGCCACGAGCAGGGCAAAGCAGCGCGGAAACGCACGCGGCTGCGGGTCCATGTCGCCGCGGAGGGTCAGCGCAAGGGGGTAGAGCGCGAGCAGGAAATGCACGGTGAAGCTGTGGATCACCATGAAGTTGAGCGGCGGCAGCGGGGTCCATGTCGGGAAGAGCAGCGCCGCGCAGGCGGCGGGCAGGCAGACAAAATACAAAAAGGTGTCGAGCAGCTTCGGCCGCCGCCAGGCGTGCAGGGCGATGAGAAAAATATTGATGGAGCACAGGTGCAGCGGCAGGTAGTCGAGGTCAAAATTGCCGCCGTAGAGCAGCCCGAAGTCCTTGAAGAGCTCGTCCGCGATGAGCAGCAGCGCGACGGTGCGCCGCCAGCGGCGGCGCTTGTCCGCGTCCATGCCGCGATAGCCGCGGCAGAGCACAGCGCCGAGCAGAACAAAAACGGCGAGCACGGCAAGGTGAAAAGGGCCGAAATGCCGCCAGCCGAGGCCCAGCGCGATGGTGTCGACGGTTTCCCAGAAATAGGTCATAGCACAGCGATCCGCCTTTCTTTATGACTTCTGAACAGTACGCCCTGAGTGTAGCACGCGGCGGTGAAAAAAACAAGGGTGCTTGTGCAGTCTTAAAGAAAGTGGTATAATCTTAAAAATCGAAAAGCCTTTTGCGCCGCTCCGCTGTGGGCGGCGCGGAAACGAGGACTGCGTATGAGCGCGATGCTTCCAAGCCGCCAGCTGTGGGCGCAGGGACCGCGTATCGTCGCCATCGGCGGCGGCACGGGCCTTTCCACTATGCTGCGCGGGCTGAAAAAATACACGAAAAATCTGACCGCCATCGTCACCGTGTCGGACGACGGCGGCGGCAGCGGTATGCTGCGGCGGGACATCGGGATGCTGCCGCCCGGCGACATCCGCCACTGCATGGAGTCGCTCGCGAACACCGAGCCGGTCATGCAGCAGCTCCTGACCTATCGCTTTGAGAGCGGCACGCTGCGCGGGCAGTGCTTCGGCAATCTCCTGCTCGCGGCGCTCAACGGCGTCACCGGCTCGTTTGACGAGGCGGTGCGCAGCATGGGGCAGGTGCTTGCCATCAGCGGCACGGTCATTCCGGTCACGACGACGGACGTGCGTCTGACGGCGACCTTTGAAAACGGCGCCTACGTTGTCGGCGAGAGCAATATCTTCGGCTTCAAAAAGCAGCAGGACTGCCGCATCGACCACGTCGAGCTCCTGCCGGCGCACCCGAAGGCGCTCCCCGACGCGCTCGACGCCATCGCGGCGGCGGATCTCATCCTCCTCGGGCCGGGGAGCCTGTACACGAGCATCATCCCGAACCTGCTGGTGGACGGCGTGGCGGAGGCCATCGCCGCGTCCGACGCGCAGAAGATCTACGTCTGCAACATCATGACGCAGGACGGCGAGACCGAGGGCTACACCGCCGCCGACCATCTGGCGGCGCTGCTGCGCCACGGTACGGCGGATATGGTGGAGCTGTGCCTTGCCAATTCCTCTCCCATCCCGCCGGAGCTGGCGGAGCGCTACCGCGCCGAGGGCGCGGAGGCGCTGACGGTCGACCGTGAGCGCATCGCGCGGATGGGCGTCGAGCTGGTCGAGCGGCCGCTGGCGTCGCCGTCCGGCGACTTTGCCCGCCACGATCCCGACGCGCTGGCGAGCGCCGTGCTGGACATTTACCGCGCCCGCGCGGTACACATCTACGGCGGCAGCGAAAGCTACCGCATCGAAAAATAACAGAGCCGCCCGGAGCGGGACTGCCGATATGGCGGTCCCGCTCCGTCTGTCGTCCGGAAAAATTTTGCCGTCCGCGCAAAAAAGACTTGCAAAGACGGCGGGAGTGTGCTATAGTATAGCTGTAAACCGCCGGTGCGGTTTTTCAAAAGGATATCAGTTAGAGAACCTTAACCCGTGAGGCGTGAAAAAAGAACGGAATCGACGTCTTTCTTTTTTACCATACGGTTAGAGTTGTTTAACCGATGGAATGAAAGCAGCCGTCGTGTGAAATACTACCGGAGGAGGCGAGAGCAAATGTCTGAAGAAATTCTGATCCGTCAGGGCGCGCCGACACTCGCGGGCATCAAGACGGGGAGCCTGTTTCCCTGCCCCTGCGAGGACCGCGAGGATCTGCTGGCCGACATCCGGCGGCTGAACCGGCTGCTGGTGCCGAAGGGGCTGTGCCTGCTGCCGATCCGCTTTCTGGAGGGGCAGGCGCTCCTTTACCTCTACCGTCCCGCCGAGCTGCGGCGCGACCTGCAGGACGCGCTGGCGTCCGAGCTGCTGCGTCAGGCGGGCTATGCCGATGAGAGCTGCGCGCGCTGCGTGGCGCAGCTCATCCGCCGCTTTCGTGAGAGCGGAGAGTTCCCACACGAGGTCGGGCTGTTCCTCAGCTATCCGCCCGAGGACGTCAAGGGCTTCATTGACCATCGCGCGAACGGCTTCAAATGCGCGGGGCTGTGGAAGGTCTACGGCGACGAGGCCAAGGCGCAGGCCCTGTTTGCGAAATTCAAAAAATGCACGGAGATCTACTGCGCACTCTGGCAGACCGGCTCGAAGCTCGAGCAGCTTGCCGTCGCAGTTTGATACTATATCATCATCGAAAGGAACATACGAATATGAAAACTGCTGTTGTTTACTGGAGCGGTACGGGCAATACGGAGGCTATGGCGAAGGCCGTGGCCGAGGGCATGACCGCCGCGGGCGCGGAGGCTGTGCTGCTCACGCCCGACAAGGTACAGTCCGGTGATCTGAACGCCTACGACGCCATCGCCTTCGGCTGTCCCGCCATGGGCAGCGAGGTGCTGGAGGAAATGGAATTCCAGCCGATGTTCGACGCGTGCAAGCGCAGCCTCGGCGGCAAGCGTGCGGCGCTGTTCGGCTCCTACGGCTGGGGCGACGGCGAGTGGATGCGCAGCTGGGAGAAGGACTGCGGCGACGCGGGGCTGAACCTTGTGTGCGAGAGCGTCACCTGCTGCGACGCGCCCGACGACGCGGCGCTCGAGGCCTGCCGCGAGCTCGGCAAGGCGCTGGCGAAGTAAGGAAGCGGCAATGGACAGCGCGCGGAAAAGGCTTCGGCGCAAGCTGCCGGTCCTTATGCTGACTGCGGCCGTTCTGCTGAGTCTTGCCATCGGCGGATCGGTCGGATAAAGCCCGCGGAGCACGCGGGCAGGGGAAAGAAAATACCGTCGGGGCTTGAATCCCCGACGGTATTTTTTCGCTTAATTCAAAAAGTCCTTGAGCTTCTTGCTGCGGCTGGGATGGCGCAGCTTGCGCAGCGCCTTGGCCTCGATCTGGCGGATGCGCTCGCGCGTGACGTTGAACTCCTTGCCGACCTCCTCGAGCGTGCGGGGACGGCCGTCCTCGATGCCGAAGCGGAGCTTGAGGACCTTCTCCTCGCGCGGGGTGAGGGTGGAGAGCACGTCCACGAGCTGCTCCTGCAGCAGCGTGAACGACGCGGCCTCGCTCGGCTCGCTCGCGCCCTCATCGGGGATAAAGTCGCCGAGATGGCTGTCCTCCTCCTCGCCGATGGGCGTTTCGAGGGAGACGGGCTCCTGCGCGATCTTCAAAATCTCGCGCACCTTGTCCACGGGCATCCCCATCTCGGCGGAGATCTCCTCCGGCGAGGGGTCGTGGCCGAGGGACTGGAGCAGCTGACGGGAGACGCGGATGACCTTGTTGATGGTCTCGACCATGTGGACGGGGATGCGGATGGTGCGCGCCTGGTCGGCGATGGCGCGGGTGATGGCCTGGCGGATCCACCACGTCGCGTAGGTGGAGAACTTGTAGCCCTTGGTGTAGTCGAACTTCTCGACGGCCTTGATGAGGCCGAGGTTGCCCTCCTGAATGAGGTCGAGGAAAAGCATCCCGCGCCCGACGTAGCGCTTGGCGATGGAGACGACCAGACGCAGGTTCGCCTCGGCAAGCTTCTGCTTGGCCTTTTCGCCGTCCTTGACGGCCTTTTTGAGCGCGGCCATCTCCTCCTCGGGAATGGTCTCACCGGACTCCACGGCGGCCTTGATGCGCGCCTCAGCGTCGTTCTTCGCGTTCATTTTGGTCGCGAGCGCGATCTCCTCGTCGGCCGAGAGCAGGGGCACCTTGCCGATCTCCTTGAGGTACATACGCACGGGATCGTCGATGGAGAAGCTGTCCACCAGCTCGTTGGGGTCGACCAGCTCCTCCTCCTCGATCTCGGCGATGGCCTCCAGCGGCGGCTCGTCCAGATCGTCGGGCTCGATCACGCCGCTGATGTAGTCGACGCCGAGAGCGTCGAGCGAGTTGTAGACGCGCTCACGTCCGTCGTCGTCGAGGTCGAGCTCGTCGAGGACCTCAGTGATCTCGTCGGAGTCGAGCTTGCCCTTCTGCTTGCCCTTGGCAAAGAGGTCGCGGAGCTTTTCGCTCTTTTGCAGCTGTTCGGCGGCGGGCAGTCCGGCGAGGACCTTTTCGTCCAGCGGCGGGGCCTTCTTCTCGGGGGCCTCGTCCTCGGCCTTCTTGCGCTTGTTCTTGCCCGTGTCCGCGGGCAGCAGCTCCTCCATCTCGTCGGCTGCGGCGAGCAGGGCGTCGGCCTGCGCTTCGAGATCCTGAATGGTGAGTTCCTTATCCATGTTGCTTTCCTCCGTGACCCAGTTGGGCTTTGTATTTTTCGGTGGCGGCGGCAAGGGGATCGAGCCCCGCGCCGCTGCGCTTTTGGTATTCTTCCTGAATGATGCGGATGTAGTCGCGCAGGGCCTGCGGCGCGTTTTTCAGCGATTCCGGCTTCTGCACGATGGTGGAAAGGTGGCTGACCTCGTCGGGCGTAAAGCTCTCGGCGAGGAGGGGGAGCGAAATGCGGCCCGACTCCTGCCGCTGCTGCCACAGCCGCGCGAAAAGGCGCCCAAGCAGCGGCGAGGAAAATTCCTCCTCCCGCAGCGGCGGCGTATCGCCGAACACGCTGTCGTCCGTGCAGAGGAGCCGCAGCACACCCTCCTCCGCCATGGCGGAGCGGAGATTGTCGTAGCGGATGGCGCGCTCCTTCGGCTGGACCTGCGCGGCGACGTTGAGGTCGCGCTTTTCCTGCTCCCGCCGCTGGCGGTAGCCGCGGCGCTTGATGCTGCGCTGCACCTCGAGCTTGAGGGCGTCGGGCGAGATGCCCGCGGAGGTTGCGGCGCGGGTGGTGTAGATCTCGCGCTCCACTGCGTTCGGCAGCTCCGCGAGGAGATCTGCCGCGGCGGCGGCGTAGTCGATGCGGCCCTGGTCGCTCGTGAGGTCGAAGCCCGCCGCGAGCCGCGCCATGCGGAAGTCCATGCCCGTTTCGCTGCCGCTGAGCAGGCGCTCGAAGGCATCGGCGCCCTGATTCTTGATGAAGTCGTCCGCGTCCTGCTTGACCGGCTGCCCGTCCACGATGCGGTTGGGAAGCTCGAGCACGCGCACGGAAAAATCGGTGTCGTTGAGCAGCTCCAGCGCCTTTTGCGTGGCGATGCGCCCGGCGTTGTCGTTGTCGTAGCAGAGAATGAGCTCCTTCGTGTAGCGCGAGAGCAGGCGGATCTGCTCGGTCGTGAGCGCCGTGCCCATCGAGGCGCAGGCGTTGTCAAAGCCCGCCTGATGGAGCATCACCACGTCGATGTTGCCCTCGACAAGGATGATGTTCTCCCGCTTGCTCTTCTTGGCGAGGTTCAGTCCGTAGAGCACGCGGCGCTTGCTGTAGATGATGGTCTCGGGCGAGTTCATATATTTCGCGCCCGGGTCGTTTTTATCCACGATGCGCCCGCCGAAGGCGACCACGTCGCCGCGCACGTCGATGACGGGGAAGATAAGGCGCTTGCGGAACTTGTCGTACACGCTGCCGCCCTTGCCCTGCACGACCAGTCCCGCGGCGAGCAGCTCGGCTTTCGTGTAGCCCTTGCGCGTCATGGCGGTGAGCAGGCAGTCCCACTCGTCGGCGCTTGCGCCGAGCCCGAAGTTGACCGCCGTCCTGCGCGTGATCCGCCGCTGGTTCAGGTATTCCGCGCAGGCCTCGCCGCGCTTATCGTGTAGCAGCTCGTAGTAAAAGCGCGCCGCGTCGCGGTTGAGCTCCAGAAGCCGTGCGCGCAGGCGGCTGCCCTCGCCCTGCTCCTCCTCGGGAACGGGCAGATTCGCGCGCTTGGCGAGAAAGCGGACCGCGTCGGGGAAGGAGAGGTTTTCCTCCTCCATGATGAAGCTGATGACGCCGCCGCCCTTCTTGCAGCCGAAGCAATGGTAGATCTGCTTGTCCGGCGAGACGGAGAACGAGCCCGTCTTTTCGTTGTGAAAGGGGCATAGTCCGAAATAGTTCGCGCCCTTTTTCGTCAGCGCCACATAGCTGCCGACCACGTCCACAATGTCGCTGCGGGCGACCAGCTCATCTAAAAAGCTCTGGGGAAACGCCATGGCTCGTCCTCCTTTCCGGCAAAATGGCACAATTTCGTACAATTCTATTTATACGCCGCCGATCGGCCCGTTCCTCTTTTTGCGGCAAAAAATTTATGCGGCGTTCGCCGCGATTTGACAGGGCACGGCCGATGCGCTATACTGAATAAAAAAGGGGGGCGCGGCGATGCAGATACAGCTTATTTCCATTCGTCTGGAGCGTCCCTTTACCGACGCGGAGGTCGAGCGGCTGCTGCGCCTTGTCCCGCCGGAGCGGCGGCAGCGCCTTGCGCACCTCAAGGATCCTGTGGTCGGCCACGAGCCGATCTGCGCCTACGCGGCGCTTTGGCTCGGACTCAACGCTCTTTACAGCTGGCGTGAGCTGCCGGCGCTGACCTATAATAAGTACGGCAAGCCCGAGTTCGCGGAGCATCCCGAGGTGCAGTTCAATCTCAGCCACACGCGCGGCGCGGTGCTCGTGGGCATCCACGACCGGCCCATCGGCGTGGACATCGAGCGCATCCGGCCCGTGAGCGAGCGGACGATGCAGCGCCTCGCGGGCGCTGTGACCGAGCGTGAGTTTTTCGAGAGCTGGACACGGCGCGAGAGCCGCGCGAAGTGGGGCGGCGCCGGCCTTGCCGCGATGAAGCGGGAGGCCTCGCCCACCATGCTCGGCGAGCGCTTCGAGTACATCGAGACCTTTCCCGGCTACGTCGCCTGCGCCTGCACGCACACGGACGACGCGCTTGCTCCGGTGCGCCGCTTCACGCTGGGAGACATCACATAACGGAAAAAACGTCTGCCGCTGATATGCTCCCCCTGTAGAAGACAAAGAATTAGAAAAGTCTTCTATAGGGGGA
>CALDMA010000006.1 GCA_937915075.1 uncultured Oscillospiraceae bacterium | reverse complement strand
ACGGAGGCAGTCCCGTATATGGCATGCACAATGGTCTATGGTGACTTTGCAAATCTGAAAGAATGGCTGGGCGATAGCTCTGTCTATCAGTATTGGGGCAAGCGCCCCGGCAAAAGCGATCTGAACCCGGAACTGCTTTTTCAAAAGCCAGAGAAGCCCACGAAAAGTTTTCATTGGGGGATCGTCCACAAGCAAGATTGCAAAGTGGTCGGCGACATGTGGGTGTATCTCATTGAAAATGACCGCATGGCAAAAGTGGCGTTTCGACTTTCCCCCGCCTATCAAGGCAGCCGCCTTATGACCGAAGCATTGGCAAGAGTTGCTATCTTCTGTTTTGAGGAAACGGAATTACAGCGTTTATGGACAGATGTTCACACGCAGAACATCGCATCGTATAAGACCTTGGAGAAAACCGGCTTCAAACGTGAGGGTCTTATCCGTGACGGTAAGATGGTAAATACATACTGTGATTACTACCTATACGGTATGACAAAGGCTGACTATATCGAGGTCACCGACAAAGGGTTACCTCCGTATGAGCATTGCGAGCGCTTTTTCCGAAAGAGTTGAATCCATAGCGTTCCTTCCTCTGAGCAATGGACAAAGCGGCAGGACGGTGGCGATTATCCAGCACGGGACTTACCGCTATTCTCCACACGCCTCGATAAGTCAAAAGTGGTTGGTATCATATTTTGATACCAACCACTTTAGCTCGAAAAAGTTCGACGAGTAAAACTCCTGTTGGGCATAAGCTTTCCATGCTCGAATTATTGGAAAGGCTTAATTGCTGTTGACAGCTTTGAAATTGTGAAGTATACTATAGATATACTTTTTATAACAGAGGTTTACAATGGAGCGAATGAGCAAAAAAGAGGCTGTCGCCGCACTGCACAGGGCGCGGATCATGGCGGCTGCCGAAAGCCTTTTCTCGGAAAAGGGCTACGAGCAGACAACGATAGAGGACATTTCAAAGGCATCTGAATACAGTCGGCGCACGATCTACGCCTACTATGACAGCAAGGGAGATATTCTCCATCACATCATTGAAAAGGGCTTGCAATCCTTGAAGGCCGATATTGAGAACGCCGTGAACAATCATGCCGGTTTCGTTGAAGCCTGCCGTGCGGTGTGTAGCGCAATGAGTCGTTACAGAACGGAGTGTCCCCATTCGCTTGAGAGTTTGAATCGTTCTGGCGCAGCGAAGATCGAACCGTTGGCGATTTCAGATACGGTAAAAAGCATACTCCGTCTTGGAACGGAGATAAACGACATCCTTGAAGCACTCATTGTACGCGGGCAGAAAAGTGGCGAGGTAAGAAAGGATATTGTTCCTGTTCTGACGGTCTATGTACTCTCCACAAACCTTGATTCGCTGCTTGCGCTTGCCGAAACAAAGGGAAAATTCATTTGCGCACAGAATGGTATGACCGAAGATG
>CALDMA010000005.1 GCA_937915075.1 uncultured Oscillospiraceae bacterium | reverse complement strand
TGCAGAAACGCGGACTGGTTCAGGAGGTTCTCCTTATTGCACATGATGAGATTATGGGAAATGGCATTTTCACCGAAGTAAATGCCGCCCTTATCCATGATCTCCTGCACCTTGAAGGGCATCAGCACCGCAAGGCTTTCTGTCGTGAGCGTTCGGAACGCATTGATTTTTCTCGTACCGATGGGGAGCACCGTATTCAGCCCATCCGTCTGCTGATACTTCAGCGTCGCCATCTGGCACATGTGCTTTCTCGCCGTAGACAGCACCGTTTCCGTATCCAGATCCAACTGCTCCTTGGTGTCTGCTGTAATCACCATTGTGACCACCGCAAACATCATGCGCTGGTCACGGGTGGTCAGGTCGTCCAAAAACTCCTTGGATTCCTTGCGCTGAAGCTCCATGTCATAAGGGACCACCGCGGAGAAGTTGTTGTTCTGATTCTGCCTTCTCTGCCAGCCGGTGATGTTCGTTTCCACGCCCAGCAAGAGACGCTCCACCTCACGGACGGCTTCATCGGTGGGAATGGGAATCACATCAATGGAGAGCATGAGATTGCGGTTTAGCTCGGTCAGCTCCGAGAACATGCTGTCCTTGATATAGCTGGCGTAGTCCTTGAGGAAAAGCACTCTGGCATATTTCTCGCCCAGCTTGATATGATCCGCAGTACGCTCTATGCTGTCCGGGCAGATGTAGTCACGGAAATCATGCCCCAGACGCGCCTTCCGGTTCATATCAAACGAGAATGCCGCCTCATCACCGGGGCGATAAAAGTCGTGGAGAATGCGCAGCCGCTCAACGGCGTTCAGGGGCACACACTTGGAACCCAAGTTTGCGAAATGGGCGGTCAAATCCGCTCCGATTCTCGCAAAATATGCCCGTGCTTCCTCAATGTCCTTCTTGGCCACGGTAATGGTAATATACTTTTCCTGCGTGATTCCGTTTGCTCCGGTCGCTTTGTCCAAGAGCATATCGTTATACTCTTTGCGGTATTCATCCAGCCCGTCCTGCTTCATGGGCATCAGGATGGATTCCTCAAAATCCGATCTATTCAGTCTGTGGTTGTTGATGGTGATCTTCGTGGTAGCTCCGCTGTCCAAGCTGTTCAGAAGCTCCGAGTATGTCAGAAACATGCTCTCTTTGTCCTCGCGGCTTGCCACCAGATAGTTGATGTCCGAGAATCGGAAGGATTTGGAGAACTTATTCCCAACCTTAAAAATGCCATCCGGCCAGATGTTCTTGATGGGAATAAGATCCTGCACCTTTCTCGGAACCTTAAACTTTTCCTTGTCCTGTGCAAGGATCGCTTTGATACTCTTAATCATTGTGCTTGGAAACCTCCTTTTCGCGTTCATCGATAGCGTCCTTCAACGCCTCGTAGTAGATATTCACCGGCTCGAATTTGATCTGCTTGGGCTCCAGCATTTCGCTGCGGAGCCAAGCCCACACAAATTGCTCTGCGGTCATGCCGTTGTAGTTCACAAAGCCCATTGCCGCAAAGGGCGCAGCACCAAGGATGCACATCCACGAAACCGTTTCCGTCCCCACATAGGGCTTCAAAACAAAGTACAAAAGCACCGCAACGCCAACAGCCAGTAAAGAAAAGACGAACTGTCTGAGGGACAGTCCGAAAAACATGGACTCGGTATAGTTCCGAATCTCTCTATTGATTTTGACCTCCATATCGTACCTCCTTTAGGTCAACACATCAGCGGTAGCAATAAACAGAATGTGCTTACGAGGAACATACATAGAAGTGAACGGCGTCTGAAATTCAAGAATATCGTTGTCTCCCGCCTTATAGAAGCGATTGACGATTGTCTGCGCTCCGTGCAGGTCGTAGTCCTCTCCTACCTGCAGGACCTCGCCGTTAGTGAGATGAATATTATAAAGTTGAACAGTCATAATGGTAATTTTCCCTTCTGCATTTTTTCCCGGCGCAGAGCCTCATGAAGTTCCTCCTTGCAGACACATTCCTCTGCAAGGCAATTTACTTCGCCTTTCTTTCTGCCGCCGTAATAGAGACAATATTTGCAATCGCAATCAGCCACGGTATATCCGCGCCATTGATTCAGTACACGCTTTGCCATATCAGATACCCATCATCTCCTTCACCAGCCTGTCCGCCATCTTCACCGCGCCGACCAGAATGAGCATGTTGAAAATCAGCTCGCCGATGTAGCTCCACACCATAGAAGCCGGAGCTGCATCCGGATCGACAACCGGAGGGCTGGATGCAAACACAGAGAAGATGATGCAGGCCAGAACGATGATCGCTCCCTCCAGACACACCGACGCATAGCTTTTTAGGAAGCTCTTGCCGATGTTCTGCGTAGGCTCTCCGGCAAAGGCGGAAAGCGGAACAGGCGCAAGC
>CALDMA010000004.1 GCA_937915075.1 uncultured Oscillospiraceae bacterium | reverse complement strand
TCACCACCATTTTCGACCATCACGCCAGCTACGGCGAGATCCCCGGCACGCTGCACACCATCGCCGAGGAGAGCAAGCGCCTCGGTCTGCGCTCCTGCCTGTGCTACGAGGTCTCCGACCGCGACGGCGAGGAGAAGTGCCTGCAGGCCATCGCCGAGAACGCCGACTTCATCACCTACTGCGAAAAGCAGAAGGATCCCATGCTCGCTGCGATGTTCGGCGGCCACGCGCTCTTCACCATCTCCGATAAGACCTTCGACCGCATGGTCGAGGCCAACAACGGCCGCACCGGCTATCACATCCACGTCTCCGAGGGCATGAACGACGTGTACGATTCCCTCCAGAATTACGGCCGCCGTCCCGTCCAGCGCCTTCAGGATCACGGCATCCTCGGCCCCAAGACGATCCTCGGTCACTGCATCCACGTCAACACCGCCGAGATGGAGATCATCAAGGAGACCGGCACGATGGTCGTGAACAACCCGGAATCCAACATGGGCAACGCCATCGGCATCTGCCCCGTTCTCCAGCTCTACAAGCGCGGCATCCTGCTCGGCATGGGCACCGACGCCTACACCAACGATATGCTCGAATCCCTCAAGGTCGCCCTCTGCTCCCAGCGCAGCCAGAACTGCCTGCCCAACGTCGGCTGGTGCGAGGTCACGGATATGCTCTTCAAGAACAACGCGAAGATCGGCGCGAAGTATTTCCCCGACCAGCTCGGCGTGCTCAAGGCCGGCGCGGCGGCGGACATCATCGTGATGGACTACAAGCCGTTCACCCCGTTCTCCGACGCGAACATCGACGGCCACATGATCTTCGGCATGACAGGCCGCCAGTGCCAGACCACCATCGCCGCCGGCAAGACGCTCATGCTCGACCGCCAGCTCGTCGGCATCGACGAGGAGGCCGAGAACGCCCACATCCTCGAGGCCGCGAAGAAGCTCTGGGGCAGCCTCAACCACTGCGAGTATTAAGGAAACATTACATAGGAGGAACAACGATGTCTGAGAAAATGTATCCCATTCCGTTCGCGTCCCTGATGAATTGGGTCGTGACCGAGTACGCCCAGAGCGGCGACATCTTCGGCGTCCACAAGAAGTATGAGGCCACGGGCAAGAGCCTGCCCATCTTCGGCGAGCGCATCGAGACGCCGTTCGGCCCCGCCGCCGGCCCCAACAGCCAGCTCGCGCAGAACATCATCGCCGCCTACTTCGCCGGCGCGCGCTTCTTTGAGGTCAAGACCGTGCAGAAGATGGACGGCGCCGACCTCGCCGCCTGCGTGCCCCGTCCCTGCATCCTCGCCGCCGACGAGGGCTACAACCAGGAGTGGTCCACCGAGCTGACCGTAGCGCAGGCGCAGGACGAGTACATCAAGGCCTGGTGCGCGCTCAAGGTCATCAGCAAGGTCTACGGCCTCGGCGATCCCGACGGCTTCGTGTTCAATATGTCCGTCGGCTACGACTTAGAGGGCATCAAGGGCCGCAAGGTCAACAGCTACATCGACAACATGATGGACGCGAGCAAGACTCCTCAGTTCAAGGAATGCAAAAAGGTGCTCGCCGAGCTCTTCCCCGCCGAGAAGGACTTCATCGCGCACATCTCTCCGCGCGTGTCCCGCTCCGTCACCGTCTCCACGCTCCACGGCTGCCCGCCGCAGGAGATCGAGCGCATCGCGAGCTACCTGCTTCATGAAAAGCATCTGCACACCTTCGTCAAGTGCAACCCCACCATCCTCGGCTACAAGACCGCGCGCAGCATCCTCGACTCCATGGGCTATGACTACATCGTGTTCGACGAGCACCACTTCAACGAGGACCTTCAGTGGGAGGACGCGGTGCCCATGTTCGAGCGCCTGCAGAAGCTCGCGGACAAGGAGGGTCTGGAGTTCGGTCTCAAGCTCTCCAACACCTTCCCCGTGGACACCACGCGCGGCGAGCTGCCGAACGACGAGATGTATATGTCCGGCCGCAGCCTCTTCCCGCTGACCATCGAGATGTGCAGCCGCATCTCCCGCGCGTTCGGCGGCAAAATGCGTATCTCCTTCGCCGGCGGCGCGGAATACTTCAACTGCGATAAGCTCTTTGCCGCGGGCATCTGGCCCATCACCGTCGCCACCACGATCCTCAAGCCGGGCGGCTACAACCGTCTGCGCCAGATGGTCGAGAAGGTCGAGCCGATGGAGTACCGCGCCTTTGCCGGTACCGACTCCGCCGCGATCTCCGACCTCGCCGCCTCCGCCCGCACGAATTACCATCACCTCAAGCCCATCAAGCCCCTGCCCAGCCGCAAGTCCACCGAGCAGGTGCCCTGGCTCGACTGCTTCACCGCGCCCTGCAAGGGCGGCTGCCCCATCGAGCAGGATATCCCCGAGTACATCGAGCTGTGCCGCAAGGGTCTCTACGGCCCCGCGCTCAAGCTCATCACCGAAAAGAACGCCCTGCCGTTCATCACCGGCACCATCTGCGCGCACCGCTGCCAGGGCAAGTGCTCCCGCAACTTCTATGAGGAGAGCGTCCACATCCGCGACACCAAGCTCCTCGCCGCCGAAAAGGGCTACAATGCCCTGATGGCGTCCATCAAGCAGCCCGAGCGCGTCGAGGGCAAGCGCGTCGCCATCATCGGCGGCGGCCCGACCGGTATCGCCGCGGCGTACTTCTGCGGCCGCGCCGGCATCGAGACTACCATCTTCGAGCGCGAGCGCAAGCTCGGCGGCGTGCCGCGCTACGTCATTCCCGCCTTCCGCATTTCCGACGAGGCCATCGACAAGGATATCGCCCTGATGCTGCGCTACGGCGTTGAGGTCAAGTGCGGCAAACCCGCTCCCTCCGTCGCGGAGCTCAAGGAAATGGGCTACACCCATATCCTCCTCGCCACCGGCGCGTGGAAGGCCGGCAAGCTCGACATCGAGGGCAACGTGCAGGGCGTCATCGAGTGGATGAAGAAGGAAAAGAAGCAGGTCAAGCCCAACCTCTCCGGCCACGTTGTGGTCGTCGGCGCAGGCAACACCGCCATGGACGCCGCCCGCGTCGCCAAGCGCATGGGCGCGCACGCGACCATCCTCTACCGCCGCACCAAGAAGTTCATGCCCGCCGACGAGCACGAGCTGCAGCTCGCCATCGACGAGGGCGTGGAGTTCATCGAGCTGGCCGCCCCCGTCAAGCAGGCCAAGGGTATGCTGCTGTGCGACAAGATGGTGCTCGGTGAGCCGGACGAGACCGGCCGCCGCAGCCCCGTGAAGTCCGGCGAGCAGTTCTCCATCCCCTGCGACCTCGTCCTCTCCGCCGTCGGCGAGCAGGTCGATTCCGACCTCATGGCCGCAAACGGCATCGAGATGGAGCGCAAGGGCCCCGCGTTCCAGACCAACCTTGAGGGCGTGTACTGCGCGGGCGACGCGCACCGCGGCCCCGCGACCGTGGTCGAGGGCATTGCCGACGCCGCCCGCTTCGCCGAAGCCGTGGTCGGCGCTCCCTACGAGTATGAGATCCCCGCACAGGCGTTCATCACCGAGTCCGACGCCATCGCCAAGCACGGCGTTCTCAGGATGTCCGGTAAGTGCGAGGGCGAGCGCTGCCTGCAGTGCTCCACCGTCTGCGAGAACTGCGTGGACTCCTGCCCGAACCGCGCGAACGTCGCCGTCGTCATGCCCGACGAGAGTCACCAGATCATCCACGTCGACAAGATGTGCAACGAGTGCGGCAACTGCACGCAGTTCTGCCCCTATGCCAGCGAGCCGTGCCACGACAAGTTCACCCTCTTCCAGACGGCGGAGGACATGGCGGAGAGCAAGAACCCCGGTGTTCTCTTCCTCGATGCCGACCATGTCCGCGTCCGCATGGCGGAGGAGCGCGACTACGATCTCTCCACCTCCGACAACGATCTGCCGGTGGATATCGAGGCGCTGATCTTTACCATCCGCGACAAGTACAGCTATCTGTTCGCGTAAGCGCAGATCTTCTTACAAAATGCAGGCGCGGCCGCCGAAAAGCGGCCGCGCCCTTTTCATACAAACAGTCCCCGCAGGCCGCCGCAGTCGCGCAGGCCTTCGGCGCGGACGGCGACCTCGCGGGCGAAGCCGCTCAGATATTTCCCCGCGCCGCGCGGGAGGGCGAGCCGCTCCGCGAGCGCATCCGCCGCCGTGAGCAGGTCGGCCATGATCCGCTCGGGCCGCGCGTGCTCCCAGCGCTCGCGGAGCGCGTCGATCTCACTGTCCGAGAGCGTCAGCCCCTCCCCGCCGAGGAGCGTGCGGGCGAGCGCGTTCGCCGCGGCCGGCGCGTAGAGATTCACCAACAGCCCGCGCCAGTCGGGACAAGAGCGCTCCAGCACCGCGCGGACTCCGTCCTGCGGCAGAGCCGAGAGGAGGAAGCTCTCAGCAGCCAGATGGGTCAGATAGCGGTTGACATAATTTATTCCCGACAGACTCTCCGATACCGAAACGGCAAGCTGATAGTCAATGTCACAATCGAACCGCTGCGGGAAAAAGCGCGTGTCATAGCGGCAGAAGCCCCTGCCGATGCTCCGCAGCGTATCGCGGAGCGAGCGGTTCTCCAGCGGCGGCAGCGCCGCAGCGACCTTTCGCCAAAGCGCGAGCGTCAGCGCGGCATCCCGCTGTACGCGATGCTGCCCGTGCGCCAGCTCGTCCGCAAGGTCGAGCGGAAGCAAAGCGCGGATGCGGGCCGTGCGCTCCGCCTCATATTGGCTCCCCGCCTTCTCCAAAAGGCTGTTTGCCTCCGGCTCCTCCGGCACGGCAAGGAAAAACAGCACGCCGCGCAGCAGCTCCCGCGCGGCGGCAGCCGGCACGGAGCTGCTTTCGTTCGCGGTGTAGAGCGCGATCTGCCGCACGAGCAGCGCGGCGAGCTTTTCCTGCCACAGCCGCTCCTCAGCGTCCGTCAGCGGGCGCGTCAGCTCATTCGTCATCGTCCCCCACCCTTCCCATGCGCGCGAAGCGCAGCATCGCGCGGCCGTCAAGATCGGCGATGCGGTCTGCGCAGCCGCCCGCCCAGCCGTTATATAGCCGCACCAGCGCGGCGAGCAGCTCGTCGTCGCCGAGCCGCTCACCGCACGCGCCCTTGAAGTGGTAGAACAGCTCCGTCAGCCCGCCGAGCGCTTCCTCCCAATTCTCCGGCCCGACATAGGGCGAGTCGCACAGCGCGACCGCCAGCTTCGGCAGGATGCCCTCGCCCGGCTCGATGCGCTCCGTCTCCCGCAGGGCTTCGGCGCGGCGCGCCAGCAATCGTCCGCATTGCTCCGGCGTGAGCGTCAGGCCAAAGCGCTCCGTCACGACGTTTCCGCGCAGCAGCGCCTGTTCGGTCCGCCGCGCGGACAAAGCGCCGAATATCATCAATTCATTCATCTCTTTTCACCTCGCCATGTTATCTACACCCCCGGCGAGGAAAAGACAAGACTTGAAAAATTACCCGAAATGTGGTAATATACGACCTGTAAAACACAAAAAAGCGCAGAAGAAAGCCGCCCGTTCTGAACCGCATCCCGTCAAGAGGACAGAGAAAAACTATATAATTTTTCCGACTG
>CALDMA010000003.1 GCA_937915075.1 uncultured Oscillospiraceae bacterium | reverse complement strand
GGACTTCAGTTCACAGGATTCTTATACTGAAGCCACGCAGTCAAAGGCGGTCGAACAGGCAGCGTTCGCTGGCACTCAGCGGGCGCTGGCCTCCTTCTTTGGCGCGTCGCAACTTGAAAACTCCACAGATTGGATGGATGAATTGCCGCAAAGGAGAGAAGAAAATATGGCATCCAAGCAGCAATTCAAAATCACCCTGCCCAGCGGAGAAAAGGTTTGGGCCTGTGGCAAGACAGTCAGCGAAGCATTTATTAACTTTGCAAAGACGTATAGCGGGCTTTTCATGGATGAGAAGCAGCCCCAAGAAGAAGTTCCTACGTTAAAGCAGTTTGTGGACGAAACCTATCGCCCTTCTTTTATCGCCGGGCTGAAACCCACAACGCAGATCAATTATGAGAACCGCCTGAAAAGAGATATTCTTCCCTTTATGGGGCATATGCCGCTGGATCAAATCACGCTGGCTACCATCCAGCAATTCTACGATCATATGGCTCATGCTTCTCAACACGGCCACCAGAAAAACTACAATGAAGCCTCTATCAAAAGAGTCCGGGGGCTTCTTAGCAGAATTTTTTCTGTGGCACAGGAAATGGGGTTGATTGCAGACTCTCCCATCAAGAACCGGCTTCTGCAAATCAAGGCGGAGCAGAGTGGGCACCACAAAGCCCTGCCTGACGCGCTCGTTGCAAAAGTAAAGCGGAACATCCCAACGCTGGAAGACCCGGAGCTTCGTTTATATTTTGCTCTGCTGGCTTATACTGGCATGCGGCGAGAAGAAATTCTGGGCTTGCATTGGGAGGACGTTGACCTTGACACTGGCACCGCTTATGTGCGATGGACGGTAACATACCCGAACCAAAATCACCCGGTTATCCAAAACAGCGCCAAAAGCAAGCACTCCATTCGTCCCGTTCTTCTGGCCACGCCGGTTTTGCAAATTATAAGGCCGCTTGCCAAACCAAAGGGCTTCCTGTTCGGCGGTGACACGCCGTGGTGTTACTCTACTCTCATCAGACGATTCCGCAAAGGCAAAAAGCTGTTGGGCATTGAGGGGTACAACAATCACGACTTCCGCACCACCTTCGGCACTCAGCTGAAGGAAAACGGCATGACCAGCGCACAGGTGGCCGATTTGATGGGGCACGCAGATACTCGCATGGTCGAAACGGTCTATGCCAGAACAAGAGAGGAAGGCATCCAGAAGCGTCGGGCAGACATCGAAAAACTGAATGCGATATTCACAATCGCGGAATGAAGAGTATGTCTGGCGGTAGGCGCAAAAACGCCTCCAATCCCTTGAAACATAAGGGATTGGAGGTATGCATGTTTATTCAAGTGGGTGTCTTTCGGGCTTAAAGCCGTTTTTGGCATTGAAAACAGTTTAAAAAACGGGCAAAAAGAAAACCCGGAAACCTTTGATTTTCAAAGGTTTCCGGGTTGTGGTGGTCGCAACAGGACTCGAACCTGTGACCCCATCGATGTGAACGAATGTTCGGTAGAATAAAAATTCATAATAAAGAATAATAATTCATTCATTCAATCAAGGAGAAAAAACAAAAAGAGTTCGTAAAAACGGACTCTCAGACTGTCGAAAAAGCCAGTTCGTCCGCCATAGCCCGCGAACAGCGCTTCGCTGGTTCGCGTTGAAAATGTTGTGACATAAGGATTAGGGGCTCTGCTACTAATCCCCGGCAGGAGGCGATGCCTCCTGCGCCTCCACTTTTTCAGCAGTCTGAGAGTTCGTAAAAACGGACTCTTTTTGTTTGCAAAAATGATTGACCCTTTCCCCATCTGGAGTTACAATACTTGTGCGAACATCAGTTCTTATTCCGAACCTTGACAACTCCATATTTCAAAGCAAGATCGTGCATTTCGCACCATCTTGCCTGTTATCTTGCGTAGCACCTTACCCACAATATATTGAAAGAGGTGATTCCCATTCAAGTAACTTTAACCCGTTTTACTCCTTCCCCAGTTCAGGCTATTGAACGGGCAGCAAGCCAGTGCTATCAGTCTGAACCAACCCCTGATGGACGCATCATGAAGCAATGTTATGCATCCGGCCATGAGAGCGTTTTGGAGCATGTGTCCTTCACATGGGAGATCGGCGGCGTGTCCCGCGCTCTTCTGGCACAGCTGACACGGCATCGTTTCGTCAGTTTCAGCGTGCAGAGCCAGCGCTACTGCGACATGAAGAACGGCACCGCCGTTATCCCGCCAACGATCTCTAATAACCCGCAAGCGATCCATCTGTTCTTTGAAAGCATGAGTGCCTGTGCCAAGGCTTATTCCGACTTGCAGGAACTTGGAATCCCCAATGAGGATGCCCGCTATGTTCTGCAAAATTCCTGTACCACCAACCTGACCTGCACCATGAATCTTCGTGAGTTCATCCATTTGTGCAATGAACGCCTGTGCGTCAGAGCTCAGTGGGAGATTCGGGAGCTGGTTCGCAAAATGGTGGATGAGGTGAATGCCGCTACGGACAACGCCTTTGCGGACATGCTGAAGCCTAAATGCGAGCGCGATAAGAACGCTCCCATGTGTCCTGAAAGCAAGCGACAGACCTGCGGTAAACATCCTCGCAAGGCCGATGTCTACAAAGCATACGAGCGCATTAAAAAGGAGGAGAAACGGGATGACCACGAACAAAAACTTTGACCCGGTAGACCGCCCTCAGCATTACAACGAGGGCAAAATTGAGTGCATTGACGCTATTGAGTCCGCCTGCATTGGGCTAGATGGTTTCGAAGGCGTCTGCACTGGCAACGCTATTAAATACATGTGGCGCTGGAAGAAAAAAGCCAAGCCTACGGAAGATGTCAAGAAATCTATTTGGTACTTGCAGCGGCTGCTCAAATATCTGGAACAACAGCCTACCAACGCATAATCGAAAGGAGCGATCTATGGACATTAAAAAGCGCGACGGACGCATGGAACCCTTTAACAAGCAGAAAATTGTAGACGCGGTAGAAGCCGCCATGGCTGAGACTACGCATGGAGTGAACGGCGAAGTTTCCACCCTGATTGCCAATACGGTTGAGAGTGCCTGTGAAGCTGAAATGCTCCCCTGTGATGTAGAGAGCATCCAGGACACCGTGGAGCGGATGCTTATGGCTCAGAACTGCTTTGATGCCGCTAAGCAATATATCCTTTACCGTGATGAACACACCAAAACCCGTGAGCACAATCAGGCGATTCTTGATAAGGTCTGGGAGCGTTCCATCGGCAAAGGCGTGGTGAACTCCAACGCCAACTGCGATGAGAAAACGTTCAGTGGGCGCAAGAGTGAGGCAGGCTCCGTCGTTCAGAAAGAGCTGGCGCTGGACAAGCTCATGAGCAAGGAAGTGGCTGAGGCCCATCGGCAGGGGCTGATTTATCAGCATGATCTGGACAGCTTCCTCACTGGCCAACACAACTGTCTGTTCATTGATTTTAAGCGTCTTTTTGAGAACGGCATTAAGCTCCGCAACTGCGACCTCCGGCCTCCGCACAGTTTTGCCACTGCCTGCCAGTTGGTAGCCGTGTTTATGCAGTTGCAGAGTTTGGAGCAGTTCGGCGGCGTAGCGTCCGCTCATATTGATCGGGATCTGGCTCCCTATGTTCACATGAGTTTCACTCGCCATCTGAAAGACGGCATGAAGTATATTGAGAAGATGTCAGACGCAAAGATCGCGCAGGACTTTGATATGTACGGTGAGACCAATGTCATTGGTGGCGAAGTGAAAGAACACTTCCCCGGTGCTTATCAATATGCGATTGAAATGTTGGAACGAGAAGGAAAGCAGGCGGTCGAGGGGCTGTATCATAATCTGAATAGCCTCCAAAGCCGTGGCGGTCAAATTTGTCAGGCCGTGTGAAGCGGTAACGTTTCATATTATCAGAGAGCAAAATCGGTGAATCCTAAACTGCCCTGGCAGCATGGAAATACCGAGGTAATCAAGAGCGGCAAAAGGTTCTTGACACCGTAGAGAGTAGGGGCTGAACCTGCTTGCAGAATATAACGCCCCCACGAGTGTTCTCCTTCCTGTTTCTGTTCAGGAAGAATATGTACTCCGAGCTTTGGTGAAAGCCAAAGAAGCGCAGGATAAAGAGCCTGCGCGATAACAACACTGGGACAACTTCCCTTCTCTTCCCTCAACTATGGCCGCGACACTTCTCCCGAAGGCCGCATGGTCACACGCTGGATGCTGGAAGCCAGCCTTGCAGGCATTGGCGAGCATCACACCACGAGCATTTTCCCCATTGGTATTTTCAGCATCAAAAAAGGTATCAACTTTAATCCTGACGACCCCAATTACGATCTCTATCAGCTTGCGCTCAAATCTCTTTCTAAACGAATTTATCCGAATCTGGCGAACGGCGACTGGTCTGAAGCTCATGAAGATCCAGACGATCCTGATACGACGTTCGCTACCATGGGTGGGTGTAAATTACAGCCCATGTAAAACCTTTTGAACCGCGCTCGCGGGTGTGGGGCGAGTCCCTGCTAACGGTTAGGTCTGCCATGCAGATGAGACCGTGGGAAGCTGTCACGAATAATAGACAATATTCGGGACAGAACCTGTATCGACTATCCCTGATGAATGTATGGGAGTAGGGTCGGAGATCAGCACCGGCGATGTTTTAGGAAACGAAGCATCTGAAAACCGAAGCGGAAGGCGCTCGTAAGAGTGATGATATAGTCAGTTCCCGTGGCGACACGGGAGCAAACGTGCAGAACCCTCATCGGCTACGACCGGCATGGCCTTGGCTACAAGCGCGTTGGTCGCGGCAATAATGTCCCCATTACTATTATCCTCCCAAAGTTGGGCATCCAGTACGGTATTTGCCAGGGCAAGCGCCAGACCCCTGATCTGGAAGGCTTCTGGAATGCCTTTGAAGATGCACTTAAACTGACCGAACGCGCTCTGCTGGAACGCTTTGCTTATATGTGCCAACAGTCTCCCGAGTCCGCGCCCTTTATGTACGGCAACGGTTCGGCTCAGGACACGGAACTTTCGGTCAAAGAACATAAAATCTACAACACTCTCCGTCATAACACACTGGCTATCGGCTATCTGGGCGGCACGGAAATGTGTCAGGCGCTCTTTGGTGCCAATCAGGCTCACAGCCGTGAAGCCTATAATTTCCTCTACAAAGTCGTTGAGCGCATTAACTCCTTTGCGAAGGAAGCCAGCGAGCGGAACGACTTGAATTTCTCCGCATATGCCACTCCGGCAGAATCGCTGTGCCATACGGCGCTTGATAATCTGAAAGCCCAGTATGGCGTCATTCCCGGTGTGACTGACCGGGAATACCTGACCAATTCTCACCATGTTCCGGTCTGGGAGAAGGTCAGCATCCATGAGAAGCTGTCGCTGGAAGCGCCTTTTACCAAGTTTGCCACTGGCGGCACCATCACTTATATCGAACTGGAATCCACGTTCGTTCAGAATACCAAGGCCGTAGACGACATCATCCATTACGCCTTTGATGCGCTGAACATTCCTTATCTCGCCTTTAATTTCCCGATTGATGAGTGTATGTCG
>CALDMA010000002.1 GCA_937915075.1 uncultured Oscillospiraceae bacterium | reverse complement strand
ATTTTTTGGAGATATCCTGCCGTTGGGCAACGTCCTTGAGCGATACGCAGCCGTCTCCCTGATGCTCCGCGAGGTCGAGCATCAGGCGCAGCGCATAGCGTCCCTTGGTCGAGATACGCATAGGCTCACCTTCCGTTTTTTAAGTTTTTCTCTATAATACCATATACTTTGTAGGAATTCAAGCGCAGCGCCCGCCGCGCTTGAATTTTGTCCGCCCGTATGCTATACTTTTTTCATTCTGAACGCGGAGGAACACGCCCATGACGCTCCAACAGCTCCACTATGCCATCGCCATTTCCGAGACCGGCTCGATGAACAAGGCGGCGGAACGGCTCTACATCGCCCAGCCCTCGCTCACCGGCGCGATGCAGGAGCTGGAGCGCGAGCTCGGCATCACCATCTTCCACCGCAGCGGACGCGGCGTGACGCTGACGAACGACGGGCAGGAGTTCATCGACTATGCCCGACAGGTCTACCACCAGTATGAGACGCTGGCGGAGAAGTACGCGCATCCCAACGAGCTGAAAAAGAAGTTCGGCGTGACGACGCAGCACTACTCCTTCGCGGTCAAGGCCTTCGTAGAGATGGCCAAGAGCTTCGATACCGCCAAATATGATTTCGCCATCCGCGAGAGCAAGACGCGCGAGGTCATCGACGACGTCGCAAGCCTGCGCAGCGAGATCGGCATTCTCTACCTCAGCGACTTCAACCGCAACGTCATCACGAAGATCCTCCGCGCGAATGACATTGAGTTCCACGAGCTGATGGACTGCAAGTCCTACGTCTTTCTGTGGAAAAATCACCCGCTCGCCGACCGCGCGGAGATCCACGGCGAGGAGCTGAGCGATTACCCCTTCCTCTCCTTTGAGCAGGGCGGAAACGATTCGTTCTACTTCTCCGAGGAGCTGTCGTCCATGAACGACTACTCCCAGACCGTCAAGGTCAACGACCGCGCCACGATGGTCAACCTGATGGTCGGGCTCTACGGCTACACGCTCTGCTCGGGCATCGTGTGCGAGGAGCTCAACGGCGGGGACTACCGCGTCATCCCCCTTTCGGACGACAGCCCCATCAACGGCGTGATGAAGGTCGGCTACATTGTGAAGAAAAACCAGATCCTCAGCAGCGTCGGCAAGCTGTATATCGAGAAAATGCAGGAGTTTCTTCACGCGGCACAGGGCTGATTTGACAAGCGCAAGCCCCCCGTTTTGTTCATTTTGCCAACAGCCGCCCCAATATTATGCCATTGGAATATATGAAACGTACCACGCTATAGTTTCATCCTATAACCCATTATCCTTATAGCGTATTGGACAAATGGCGAAGCATCGTGTATAACTAACAGCGTCCCAAGCAAAGGAGGTCAAACACGATGCTGAAGCTGTTGAAAGAGCGAATGTGTCCGCACGGTTCGTGTTCCCGCATGAGCGGTCGAATGTGATCGCGGATCAGCGCATCAAAAAATAATTCAAATATCAAAATCAAGAAAAGGAAGAATGAAATCATGAAAAAGATCGTTTCTCTTGCCCTCGCGGCAGTCCTCGCCCTCGGTATTCTCTCCGGCTGCGGCAAAAAGGCCGACGCCGCCATTCAGATCGCAGTCCCCAACGACACCACCAACGAGGCCCGCGCCCTGCTGCTGCTCGAAGCCAACGGCATCATCAAGCTCAAGGACGGCGCCGGCATCACCGCCACCAAGAACGACATCGCCGAGAATCCCCACAACGTCGAGATCGTCGAGACCGAAGCCGCGCAGATCCCCAACATCCTCAAGGATGTGGACTACGCCGTCATCAACTCCAACTACGCCATCAACGCGGGTCTGAACCCCGTCAAGGATTCTCTGGTCATTGAGGGCTCCGCCTCCGCCTACGCCAACATCCTCGCCGTCAAGGAAGGCAACGAGTCCAGCGACAAGGTCAAGGCTCTGGTCGCCGCGCTCGAGAGCCAGCAGGTCGCCGATTTCATCGCCGAGAAGTATGACGGTGCGGTCGTGAGCACCGTCGAGAATCCGGGCGACGGCTACGACGCCAGCGTTGACTATGCCGCGCTCGCGGGTCAGACCATCTCCGTCGCCGCCTCCCCCACGCCCCACGCCGAGATCCTCGAGGTCGCCAAGGAGATCCTGGCCGAAAAGGACATCACCCTCGACATCCAGACCTACAACGACTACGTTGTGCCCAACACCGTCGTGGAGGACGGCACCGTGGACGCCAACTACTTCCAGCACACCCCCTACCTCGATGACTTCAACAAGGAAAACGGCACCCACATCGTCTCCGTCGCTGCCATCCACGTTGAGCCCATGGGCCTCTACGGCGGCAAGCAGACCACGCTGGACGCCCTGAAGTAAGATAAAAGGAAAGGATGAGAATTCCTTGATTGAACTCAAGCACGTCAGCAAAGTCTTTGAGACCGCCGGTGGGCGGGTGGAAGCCCTCAAGGATATCTCCCTGACCATTCCGGACGGTGACGTTTACGGCATCATCGGCATGAGCGGCGCCGGCAAGAGCACGCTGGTGCGCTGCATCAATATGCTCGAGCGCCCCACCTCCGGCGAGGTCATCGTCAACGGAAATCGTTTGGATACCATGTCGCCCGCGCAGCTCCGTGCTGCGCGGCGCGACATTACCATGATCTTCCAGCGCTTCAATCTGCTCATGCAGCGGAACTGCCTGGATAACGTCTGCTTCCCGATGGAGCTTGCCGGGGTCAGTCGCCGCGAGGCGGCTTCTCGCGCGCAGGAGCTTTTGGAGACGGTCGGCCTGCCCGACAAGGCGAAGGCCTATCCCGCGCAGCTCTCCGGCGGTCAGCAGCAGCGCGTCGCCATCGCCCGCGCGCTGGCGACGAACCCCAAGGTCCTGCTGTGCGACGAAGCGACCAGCGCGCTCGACCCCAAGACGACGCGCCAGATCCTTGAGCTGATCGGCGATATCAACCGGAAGCTCGGCATCACGGTCGTCATCATCACGCACCAGATGAGCGTGGTGAAGAGCGTGTGCAACCATGTCGCCATTCTGGACGACGGCGAGGTGGTAGAGGACGGTCTCGTTTCCACCGTCTTCTCCGCGCCCAAGTCCGCCGCCGCGCGCCATCTTGTTTTTCCCGGCGGCGCGGACGTCACGGTGTCCGATCCCGCGCAGGAGCGCCGCATCCGCCTTATCTTCCGCAGCGCAAAGACCACCTCGATCCCGCTGGTGGCTCGTCTCGCAACGGAGGAGAACATCGCGGCCAACGTCATTTCCGCCAGCACGCAGAAGCTCTCGGAGGAAATTTACGGCAGTATGCTGCTCGGCGTCCCCGCGGCGCAGTTTGACCGCGCGTGGGAATTTCTGAACGGGATCGAAAATCTTCAGGTCGAGGAGGCGAGCGTCGGTGTACAGTAATCTTTTCTCTCCCGAGTCCATCGAGGAGCTGACCGCGGCACTGCAAACGCAGTTTCTCCCCGCCATCTGGGAAACCTTCTATGTTACGCTCCTCTCCACGGCCTTCGCCATCGTGATCGGTCTGCCGCTTGGCGTGCTGCTCGTGGCGGGCGAAAGGGACGGCGTGCTGCCGCTCCCCCGCTGGCTGATGAGAGTGCTGAACGTTCTCATCAACCTGCTGCGCTCCATTCCGTTCCTGATTTTGATGATCATGGTCTTTCCGCTCTCGCGCCTCATCATCGGCACGACCGTCGGCACCAAGGCGACCATCGTTCCGCTCGTCGTCGCTGCCTTTCCGTTCGTCGCGCGTCTCGTCGAGAGCAGTCTGCGTGAGCTGGACCCCAACATCATCGAGGCCGCGCAGAGCATGGGCGCGACGCCCATGCAGATCATCTGCAAGGTGATGATCCCCGAGAGCGTCCCCTCCCTGCTGCAGAACTTCACCATCGCGCTCACGACCATCCTCGGCTACTCGGCCATGAGCGGCATCATCGGCGGCGGCGGTCTCGGCAAGATCGCCATCGACTACGGCTACTACCGCTACAAATATCTCGTGATGTACGCGGCGGTCATCCTGCTCATTTTGCTCGTGCAGCTCTTCCAGAGCGTCGGCACGAAGCTCGCCGCCAAGTGCGACAAGCGTCTGAAAAACCGCTGAATACAGCAAAAGAGAACCGCATCGCGGTTCTCTTTTTTCATGCAGAGGAACGGAGCCATACGGCTCCGCCCTCTCGTCATTATTTGCCTGCCTTGCGCAGCGCCGCGGCGACGAAGCCGGTGAAGAGCGGGTGCGGACGGTCGGGACGGCTCTTGAACTCGGGGTGGAACTGGCATCCGACGTACCAATCCTGCTCGCTCAGCTCGGCGATCTCAACGAGCGAGCCGTCCGGCGAGGTGCCGGAGAAGGTCATGCCCGCGCGCTCGAGCTCCTCGCGGAAGAGGTTGTTGAACTCGTAGCGGTGGCGGTGGCGCTCGGAGATCTCGCGCGTGCCGTAGGCGGCATACGCCTTTGTGCCCTCGCCGAGCACGCAGGGGTATTTGCCGAGACGCATCGTGCCGCCCTTGGCGGTCACGCCGACCTGGTCGGGCAGGAGCGCGATGACCGGATGCGCGGTGAGGGAGGAGAACTCCGCGCTGTGCGCGTCGGCCCAGCCGACGGCGTGGCGCGCAAACTCGATGACGGCGATCTGCATACCGAGGCAGATGCCGAGATAGGGCACGTCGTTCTCGCGCGCGTACTGTGCGGCAAGGATCATGCCCTCGATGCCGCGGTCACCAAAGCCGCCGGGCACCAGCACACCTGTGCAGCCGCCGAGAACGGAGGCGACATTCTCCGCTGTCAGCGTCTCGGAATCGACCCATTGGATCGTCACCTGCGCGTCGCAGGCCGTGCCCGCGTGGAAGAGCGACTCGACGACGCTCAGATAAGCGTCGTGCAGGCCGGTATACTTGCCGACGAGCGCGATGGTCACCTGCTTGTGCGCGTGCTTGATCTTCTCGACGAGCGCCGTCCATGCCTTCATATCCGGCTCGCCGCAGTCAAAGCCGAGCTTGCGGCAGACCTCGCGGCAGAGGCCGGCGTCCTCAAGCAGCAGCGGCACCTCATAGAGCGTGGAGGCCGTCACATTCGGGATCACGCACTCGGGCTCGACGTTGCAGAACAGCGCGATCTTGTGTCGCACATCGTCGGTCAACGGGCTGTCCGTGCGGCAGACGAGGATATCCGGCTGGATGCCGAGCGAGAGCAGCTCCTTGACGGAATGCTGCGTGGGCTTGCTCTTGAGTTCGCCGCTGCCGGGGATGGAGACGATGAGCGGAACGTGGATGAAGAGGACGTTTCCTCTCCCCTTTTCCGCCGCGACCTGACGGATCGCTTCAAGGAACGGCTGGCTCTCGATGTCGCCCACCGTGCCGCCGATCTCCGTGATGCACACGTCGGTCTCGCCGTCGTCCATGGCGTAGACGCGGCTTTTGATCTCGTCGGTGACGTGCGGAATGATCTGCACCGTGCCGCCGAGGTATCCGCCCTGCCGCTCGCGGTTAAGGACGCTCCAGTAGACCTTGCCGGAGGAGACGGAGGCGTTCGCGTTCAGCGCCTCGTCCACGAAGCGCTCGTAGTGGCCGAGGTCCAGGTCGGTCTCCGCGCCGTCGTCGGTGACAAAGACCTCGCCGTGCTGGTAGGGGCTCATCGTGCCGGGGTCCACATTGAGATAGGGGTCGAATTTCTGGTTCTTCACGCGCAGCCCGCACTGCTTCAGCAGGCGGCCGAGCGACGCCGCGCAGATGCCCTTGCCGAGACCGGACACCACGCCGCCGGTGACAAAAATGTACTTCATGTTCTCCTCCACAACACAAATAAATTGGAAAAATCATTTCAAAAGGAACGCTCAGAGAGCGTTCCTTTTGGGGTCATACGGAGAAAAGCAGATCGTAGAAGGTCGGATACGGCCAATACTTGCCGGCGGTCAGCGTCTCAAGACGGTCGACGGTATCGCGTACCGCGTCCATATCGGCGGCAACGACGTCGTGGTAATAGCGCATCTCCTCCTCGCCGGAGGCGCCGACGGGCGCGGTTTCCAGCGCGGTCTTGAGCGTCACGGTCTGCTCAAGCAGCTTGTCATTGAGGATGCCGATGGAGTTGGCCAGCGACTTCTCGACGTGGCAGGGCAGCTCGGGCGCGGCCTCGTGCTTGCGCAGCATCGTTTCGCAGAGCTTGCTCTCATACTCGGAGGCTGCGTTGAGGATCTCGTGCTGGACCATATCGACCATGGTGGCCGCTTCGATGTGGATGACCTTGCGGTACTTCTCCATGTGAATCTCGTGGCGGGAGAACATTTCCTCCTTCGTGTAAACGCCGTGCTTGGTCATCAGCTCGACGTTCTTGGGCAGAACATAGGTCGGCAGAGCCTCGGCGGTATTGCGCAGGTTCGCAAGACCGCGGCGCGCGGCCTCCTCGACCCACGCCTCCTCATAGCCGTTGCCGTTGAAGATGATGCGGCCATGCTCGACGAACGCCTTGCGCACAAGGTCGTGCAGCGCCTTGTTGAAGTCCGGCGCTTCCTTGAGCACCGCGTAGAACCGGCTGAGCTCCTCAGCCATGATGGTGTTGAGCACCGTGACGGGGCCGGCGATGGACTGGCTGGAGCCGGGCATACGGAACTCGAACTTGTTGCCGGTGAAGGCCACGGGCGAGGTGCGGTTGCGGTCGGTGGTGTCCTGCGGGATGGAGGGCAGCACGTCCACGCCGATGCGCAGCGTCTTGCGCTCGGTCTCGGTATAGTCGCTCTCACCGACGATGGCGTCGATGATGCTCTGCAGCTCGGAGCCGAGGAAGACGGAGATGATGGCCGGCGGCGCTTCCTGCGCGCCGAGACGGTGATCATTGCCCGCAAAGGCGACGGAGCAGCGCAGCAGCTCCTGATACTCGTCCACGCCCTTGACGAAGGCGGCGAGGAAGAGCAGGAACACGGCGTTCTGGCTGGGCGTTTTGCCGGGGGAGAACAGGTTCTCGCCCGTGTCGGTCGAGAGCGACCAGTTGACGTGCTTACCGGAGCCGTTGACGCCGGCAAAGGGCTTTTCATGCAGCAGGCAGACGAGGCCGTGGCGCTCGGCGACCTTCTTCATCGTCTCCATGACGAGCTGGTTCTGGTCGTTGGCGGTGTTTGCGTCGCAGTAGATGGGGGCCATCTCGTGCTGACCGGGGGCGACCTCGTTGTGCTTGGTCTTGGAGAGCACGCCGAGCTTCCACAGCTCTTCATCCAGCTCCTTCATAAAGGCCGCCACGCGCGGACGGATGGCGCCGAAGTAGTGGTCGTCCAGCTCCTGGCCCTTGGGCGGCTTGCTGCCGAAGAGGGCGCGGCCGCACAGCCGCAGGTCCTCTCGCTTGAGGTACAGCTCGCGGTCGATGAGGAAATACTCCTGCTCGGGACCGACCTGCGGCGTGACCTTGCCGACATTTTTCTCGCTGTCGAAAAGATGCAGCAGCTTCACGGCCTCGCGGTTGACCGCCTCGTTCGAGCGCAGCAGCGGGGTCTTCTTGTCCAGCGCCGCGCCGCCGTAGGAGCAGAACACCGTCGGGATGCAGAGACTGCCGTCCTTGATGAAAGCAAAGGCGGTGGGGTCCCACGCGCTGTAACCGCGCGCCTCAAAGGTCGCGCGCAGGCCGCCGGAGGGGAAGCTCGAGGCATCGGGCTCGCCGCACACCAGCTCCTTGCCGGAGAAGTCCATGATGATCTTGCCGCCGCCGATGGGGTTGATAAAGCTGTCGTGCTTTTCGGCGGTGATACCGGTCAAGGGCTGGAACCAATGGGTAAAATGCGTCGCGCCATGCTCCAGCGCCCAGGTCTTCATGGCCTCGGCGATATCGTTCGCGGCGGTCAGCGGCAGCGGCTTGCCGCTTTTCAGGCAGTCGCGCCAGACTTCCATCGCCTGATGCGGAACGTACTGCTCCATCGTTCCCTCATTAAAAGCCATCGAACCAAACAGCTCGGGAATCCGATCTTTTTCACTCATCGTTACGAACCTCCTTATTCGTTTTCTATTTATAAAAAATATGGATAGATTCTACCTCTGCAAGTTTCCGGCGTCAAGACTTCATATTGTTCAAGCTTTTTCCAATATTCGGGCAATGTGTTGACGCTGTCCACAAAATTGCTGCAAGAGAAAAAAATTCTCTTGCATTGCATAGGGCGCCGTGCTATGATAAGCATGGACTCACCTTTTGGGTGTGTCTTTTTTTGTTTTCTGCGCAAAATAATTCAGGGGCATCGCATCATTCTTTGAGATAAGCGAAGCGGTAGCCCACTCCGAGCGCCGCGCCGCCGACAAGGTTCCCGAGCGTCACTGCCGCAAGGTTTTTGAGACAGCCGGCGAGCGTCAGCGTTGTTTCCATGCCGTACTCCGCCGCGGCAAACGCACCGGCGGGCAGGTAGTACAGGTTCGCGATGCAGTGCTCATAGCCGCAGAGGACAAAGAGCAGGATGGGGAAAAAGAGCGCAACGACCTTTCCCTCCGCGCGCTTGGAGGCCGCCGCCATCCACACCGCGAGGCAGACCAGAAAATTGCACAGGACCCCGCGCAGGAAAGCGTCTCCGGCTCCGAGCGCCGCCTTGCTCTCCGCGATGGAAACCATCGAGCGCGCCAGTCCATCGCCGAAAAGCGAGGCCGTGTGACTGTAGACCGCCAGCGCTGCCACCGCCGCGCCGCCCACAGCATTGCCGAGGTAGACGGTCAGCCAGTTACGCAGCAGTTGTGCGGGCATGATGCGGTGCTCCAGCAGGGCCATCACCATCAGACAGTTGCCGGTGAAAAGCTCGCTGCCCGCGAGGATCACCATGGAAAGTCCCGCGGGAAACACGCAGGCCGAAAGAAGCTTTGCAAGCGAGCCGCTCTCCACCGTCACGGCGGCCGCCGTCGCACCGATGCCCGCGAGCGCGATGTAGGCGCCCGCCAATATGGCGAGCAGGAGCATCTTTCCAAGGGACAGCCGCGCTTTGCTCTCGCCGGCGGCGAGCAGGCTCCGGGCGATCTCAGTAGGGGTAAGCATAGGCAGGTCTCCTTTTCTCTTTCATGCGGACACAATACTGATATATTGTATCGAAAAACGTCGGAACGGTCAAGCGTCGCCGAGAAGTTCTTTTCGCGCGAGGAGATTTTCTAATTTACGGCAAACATTTCGCGCTTTTTCCTTGACAAGTACCCCCACAATATGCTAAGATATCACTTGCGTTTGAGAGTGAGCCGACTCCTCACAAGCATGGAGAGATGGCTGAGCGGTTGAAAGCACCGGTCTTGAAAACCGGCGATGTGAAAGCATCCGTGGGTTCGAATCCCACTCTCTCCGCCAATTTAATCTACCATCGATCTGCGGAAGTACCCAAGA
>CALDMA010000001.1 GCA_937915075.1 uncultured Oscillospiraceae bacterium | reverse complement strand
TTTCCGACGGCCTCTATTTCGGTACGACCGATTGACGCGAGCCTCCGCTACCTCCGCGCTATACCCTTGCCGAAAGCGAGAGTCCGTTTCGCCGGTCTTGCCCCGCTCGAGCTCGCGGTAAATGGTCGCTTGACACTTGCCGACGCGCTTTGCGATTTCGCCCGGCTTTGCGCCCTCGGCGTACATAGCCTCGATAATCCGCCGCTCCTCGAGCCTCAAACACTCGTATTTCATTGTCTCGCCTCCGTTTCTGCATAAAAAATAAGTGCGTCGGAGCTTAGTAGCTCTTTCGCACATAATAATGAACTGCACGCGGCACAGCGCTCCTTGAAAAGTCAATAGAGAAATGCAGAAAAGCCTAAAATTTTTTTCAAGCCAGCTTTTTAAGGTTCTCGTCGAATAGACTGCCGGCGCTCCTCCAACCGAGGATCTCGCGCGGATAGCTGTTCATCCACGTCTCTATGACGCGGACCTTTGCGTCCGTCAGTTTCTCGAAGCAGGTCCCCTTCGGCAACCAGCGGCGAATCAGCCTGTTCGCATTCTCGTTGGAGCCACGCTCGCAAGCTGTGTACGGATGGCAGTAGTAAACGTGCGTCCGCCTACGCTTCCCGTACTTGGAACGCTCCATGCTCTCGCAGTCTGCGAACTCCGAGCCGTTGTCCACGGTGATCGTCCGGAAGAGCTTGCGGAACTTCTGTGAGCCGCACTTCCGCTCCAGCTTATCCAGAGCGCGCACGACGCTCGCGGTACTGCCATCTCGCATGAGCATGATGATCTCGCGCCGTGTGAGGCGCTCCGTCAGCACCAGCAGGCGCTTGAGGGAGCCGCGCGCCGAGACGACGCAATCCATCTCCCAATGCCCAAAAGTGGTGCGCTCGTCGATCTCTTCCGGCCGGTCCTCGATGCTGTCGCCCGCCGACGGCCTGCTGGCGTGTACTTTCTTGTAGTTTTTCTTGTGCTCGCCGTGCATCGGAAGGTCCTTATTCGTGATATTCAGGAATACGCCCTTGTCGATGTATCGGTACAGCGTCCACTCGCTGATGGTAACGGAGAAGATCTTGCCTTCCTCGTTGATTTTCGCAAGTGCCGCCGCGGGCGAAAAATGCCCGTTGAGGATCTTGTCCTCGATGTACGCAGCAAGCTCGTGGTCGTTTCCGATTTTCAGGTCCGGCCCGTGTACGCTCTTGCTCTCCTCGTATTTCCGCTGCGCCGTGTCGGGGCAGTATACCTCGCGGTCCACCAGCTCAGACGTGCGCTGGACGGTCAATCCGCGCTTGATCTCTCGATAGATTGTAGAATTGTGGACATGAAGCGCGTCCGCGATCTCCTGCGCTTTGTAGCCCTCTTTCAGCATCTTGTCGATCTTCAAGCGATT